>CAJZGD010000055.1 GCA_915275065.1 uncultured Corynebacterium sp.
ACCGCTCTTCCGATCTTAACGGCGGCGGGGGCGGCGGCAATGGTGGCGGCGGCGGAAACGGCGGCGGCAATGGTGGTGGTGGCCAAAATAACCAAAATAATCCAGGAGCAAATCAGTGAGTGAGCTAATTGCCAACCGCTACGAACTTGGGTCCGTAGTGGGTAGTGGCGGCATGTCGGTGGTGTACTCCGCCACCGACACGCTGTTAGGGCGCGAAGTCGCAGTGAAAATGCTGCGCAGCGAACTTGCTCGGGATGCAAATTTCCGTGAGCGGTTCCGCCGGGAAGCCCAAAATGCCGGCCGGCTTAACCACCCCGCCATTGTTGCCATCTACGACACCGGGGAGACGCTTCACGACGGCCAAAGCACCCCATATATTGTGATGGAGCTGGTCAAAGGCCGGAATCTGAAAGACATCGTGGCAGACGGAGGGCCGCTCAGCCCAGACGAAGCCGCAACAACACTCATCCCAGTGTGTGAAGCACTGCAGGTCAGCCACGACGCGGGGATTGTGCACCGGGATATCAAACCGGCAAACGTGATGATCACCAACACCGGCGTGGTGAAAATCATGGACTTCGGCATCGCCCGGGCACTTGACGATGTGACCTCGCACATGACACAAACGTCGGCGGTGATTGGTACCGCCCAATACTTATCGCCGGAACAGGCTCGGGGGAAGCCGGTTGATGGCCGGTCGGATCTTTATGCCCTGGGCTGTTTGATGTACGACATTATGGTAGGCCACCCACCATTTGATGGGGATACCCCATTCGCGGTGGCGTATCAGCATGTGCAGGAGGATCCCACACCCCCATCGGAATTCATTCCAGATCTTTCTCCCACCGCCGCATTAAACGTTGATGCGGTGGTGTTAACCGCCATGGCGAAACATCCCGGGGATCGGTATCAGACCGCCGTGGAAATGGCCGCCGACTTGCAGAGGTTGGAGAAAAACCTGGTGACAATGGCGGCACGGCAATATGTGGATCACGATCCCGAAGGGGCGGTAAACCTGCCGGGTCCGGCCGGTATTGCGGCAGCAGAATTGGCTGCCGGTGGGGCTGCTGGGGCCGCCGGTTTAGCTGGTGCTGCCGGTGCTGCCGGTGCTGTTGGCGCGGGGATGGGAGCCGCCGGATTTGCCGGTGCCGGTGCTGGCGCAGATGCCGCCGATGCGATGGAAACCACAGTGGTGCCTGCGGTATCGGAGGAGTTTCCGCCAAAGCCGACACCACCGATGCAGTCGCGTAGGCCAACGCATGCGGCAACGGCCGATCCGCGCATGTCTCAAGGCCGCAGTCCACAGGGTCGCACCGCTGGTCAGCACGCCGCCCAAGCTGGGCAGGTGCAGCGGCGCCAGCCGGCTGAGCTGGAACCGGACGATTATTATGATTCTTATGAGGATCGGCCACGAAAAGGCCTGCGTATTGCGCTGATTGTGGTGGCGTTGCTGTCGCTGGGTGTTGTGGCAGCATTGACCTACCAGTATTTTTCGCCAACAATTCTCACGCCAAAGAGCAATGTGACGGTGCCGGATCTGCGGAACCAAACAAAGGAAGATGCCTTGGCTGCCCTGGAAAAGTTAGGGTTGAAAACCGAGGTGGTGAATGACGCCAGCGCGGATGTTCAGGAGGATCACGTGGTGGGCACGGATCCGACGGCAAATTCGACGGTGAAGAGCGGTTCCACGATCACGGTCACGGTGTCGTCGGGCCGGGAAAACACGTCGGTGCCGGACCTGTCGGGGAAGACCACCGCAGAAGCGTCGGCAATTTTGAAGAAGAAGGGTTTGGACCTGGACCCAGTGGTTCGTGAGGGCTCGTCTCCGAAGGTGGAGCGGGGCAAGATCATGGAGCAGAATCCATCGGCTGGCACACAGGTGTCGAAGGGTTCAAAGGTGACGATCACGGTTTCGACCGGCGAGGCCACCACCCGGGTTCCGGTGGTGACCGGCATGCAATGGTCGCAGGCTGAGGGCAATTTGACCTCCCTGGGATTCGAACCGGTGGTCGAGTTTGTTGACGGCTCGGAACCGGACGGCACGGTGATTTCGGTCGATGGTGAGGGCACACAAATGCCCGCCAAGTCGAAGATCAATGTGAAGGTTTCGAACGGTTCCCTGATTCAGACACCCAACCTGACGAATATGACGGTGGATGCGGCATATTCGGCGCTGCAAGCGGCAGGCTGGAAGGGTAATCGGTCGCAGATTGTCTTGGGCGATCCGGTGAAGACCGGTGCCCTGGTCAATGGTGGTCGGATTGCACAGCAAACCCCGGCAGCTGGTTCACCAGTGCGGAAAGATGGTACTGTGACAGTGCAATTGTGGGAGTTCGATATCACCGCTATTGGACGTTAAGTTGAGAGAGGGTTAAGAGCTATGCCTAAGTCAAAGATCGTGAAGGGGTCACTCCCGGTTTCTTCCACGAATACTAACCGCACGCCGGTGAAGATTAATTCTTCGGGCACCCCGTTGTGGTACAAGATTATTATGTTTGGCCTGATGGCTGCGGGCCTGTTGTGGCTGATTGTGAACTATTTGGCTGGGCCCCAGATTCCGTTCATGTTGCAGCTGGGGCCGTGGAATTATGGTATTGGTTTTGGCTTGTTTATTGTGGGCCTGCTTATGACCATGGGGTGGCGTTAGTCCCTAGCTTTACGACGCCCAAAGGTGCCCACCACCAACTCAAGCCGCGAAACCTCCACCCCTGGTTTCGCGGCTTCATAGTCGACCCCACCAACACCCACAGCATCACATCTGATAGCTGCGAAACCCCCTCGGCCCCAGCCTTCTAAACCCCTTCAAACCCGGTTTCGCAGCTATCAATCCTGCTACCACACTGGACCACACAGCCCAGAACCAGCATGTTTGATAGCGTACAAACCCCGCTCCGAGCCGTGTTTCCTGCCCCCTTGGACGCGGTTTATACGCTATCAAATATGCAGCGAGGTTCCTGATTGGTTGCAATTGGCGAAATCGGGGGATTTCGGGCCGATTTACATGGGTCTTCTCCTGAAAGAAGACCTGATAGCTGCGTAACCGTTGCGGTTTCCAACCAACTTGGCGACCTGGACCCGCATGCAACCCAAAACCAGCACGTTTGATAGCTGCGAAACCTTCCCAGGAGCGGTCGAATGCGGGGCATCAACAGGGTTTCGCAGCTATCAGATGTGCTAGCGCATGGAGGGGGCATGTTTTGGGAGCTCTTGTCACGTCGCCCACCCCAGATAGCGGTGTTGATAGCGTACAAACCGCGTTCCAGGAACATGGGAGGCTGGGGGCCGAGGGGGTTTCGCAGCTATCAAACGTGATACGATACGGCGGGGACGCTAGACCGGGAGGAGGGTCAGTCCCAGGGCCACCGCGCCAACAGTCAGGACCACTATCCACTGCACCGCCTTGCGTTGGGGCCAGATCATTGCGGGGATGAGGAAAACCCCGGCGCAAAGCCCACCGAGGTGGCCCCACAGGCTGATTCCGGGGGCGAGAAGGCTGTAGGCCAGGTTGACGGCGATGAGGATGATGGGGGCACGCAGGTCGGAACGGCGTCGAAAAGCGATGCCGATGAGCAGGGCCATGAAGGAGTACAGCACGCCGGAAACCCCGGCGACAACGGAGTTGGGGTGGAAGTGCACGATGGCGGCGTCGGCACCCAGGCCGCTGACAAGGAATACCGTGGCATACAGCCAGGGGTCGCGCAGGGACATTTCGATCTCGCGGCCAATTAGCAGCAGCATAATCGTGTTCATGACCAGGTGTGTGGCACCAAAGTGCATAAACATATTGCCCACGATGGACACGGGGTCCAGCTGCTGCGGGTAGAGCAATAATTGCTCGCCCAATGATGAATGAGCATTGTTGGCAAGCGAACCAGCCTGCGCTGCGGTGGCCAACCAAATAATCACCATGACCAAGGATAAGGCCATGGTGACGGGGGCTTGGCGTGCGTAGTTGTGGATCATGATATGTCACACTACCGCCGAACCCCGGAAAACTGCGCAGAGAAGCTACTTGATTACTTCAACGGATTCAATCACGACGGGGTTGAGTGGCACATCGCCGGGGCCGGTAGCGGTCTTGGAGATTTCCAGCACCACTTTTTGGGACTCGGGGTCGGTGACCTCACCGAAAATGGTGTGGTGGTTGGTCAGGTGGGGGGTGGGGGCAACGGTGATGAAGAATTGGGAACCATTGGTGCCGGGGCCAGCATTCGCCATAGCAAACAGGAACGGGCGATCGAAAACCAGTTCGGGGTGGAATTCATCGGCGAACTGGTAGCCGGGGCCGCCTCGACCGGTGCCGGTGGGGTCGCCGCCTTGGATCATGAAACCGTCAATGACCCGGTGGAATACAGCACCATCATAGAAGGGGCCGTCGGTGGTGCCGGAGGCGTTGGGGGTTTTGTAGGGTGCAGTGCCATCAGCGAGGGTGACAAAGTTTTCGACGGTTTTCGGTGCGTGGTTCCCAAAGAGGTCGATTTTAATGTCACCATGGTTGGTGTGCATGATTGCAGTTGAAGTCTTTAAACTCATGCAGCCCATCATAGGCACGAATCGTAGAACATCGCTAGGCTTGATAAAAATATCGTCTTAAATCCTCCAAGGAGTCATCATGAATCTTTCCACTCTCCGAACTACCCCCCGCATGGCCCGGCGCGCCTACGGCAGTTACGCTGATTACCGTAACCGTAAGGCGCAGCAGGCATATGAGGCCCTGGTTGAGGCCGCTAATAAGGCCGATGTGCAGGAGCTTATCGACGAGTCCCAGAAGCGGTTTAATACGTTGTCGGAGAAGGCCCTCGATCGTATTGAGGCCGCCCGTAAGGATATCAATGTTGAGGGGGCCGTGGAGAAGGCTTCGGAGAAGTTTGCGGAGCTGACCGAGTTGGGGAAGAAAAAGACTCGGAAGGAGCGGAAGGCTCTGAAGAAGTCGGCTCGGAAGGCGGAGCGGAAGGTGAATGCGAAGTTTGCGCGCCGGAAGCGGGGCCGGAAGTTTGTGAAGTTCACGGTGCTGACGGCCATTGGTTTTGGTGTGGGTGCTGCGGTTTATTATGTGTTGTGGCCGAAGTCTGACCAGGAAGGCTATGGTACGCAGCCGCCGACTGTGGATGAGTATGAGGGGTCGGAGAAGTCTGAGGCTCAGGCTCAAGCGAAGCCTGCTTCGCCGGCTACGCCGGAGGTTCGTGTGAGTGCCGCTGAGCGGGATGATGAGTTGTTGGATGCGCTTGAGGAGCAGCTCAAGGATCATAAGCCGAACGACTAGGGTTATGCCCTGGGGGTTGCAGGGTTTGCAGCCCCCAGGGGGTTAGTTTGGGGGTTGTTGGGTTATTCCCATAGCTCGTGGCTTAGGGCTTCGAGTTCGCTGCCGCCGGCCATTTGTTGGGTGAGTGCCGCTAGGGATACTTCGTCCCGGTCGGCGTCGAGTACTTGCCGTCCCAGGTTGAGGATGGTGAAGTGGTCGCCGACCAGGTAGGCGTGGTGGGGGTTGTGGGTGATGAGTACCACACCCACGCCGCGTTCTCGGGCGGCGGCGATGAAGCGCAGCACCATGCCGGATTGTTTCACGCCGAGGGCCGCGGTGGGTTCGTCGAGGACGATGACGCGGGCGCCGAAGTGGACGGCGCGGGCGATGGAGACGACTTGGCGTTGGCCGCCGGAGAGTTGGCCGACTTCTACATCAACGTTGGGCAGGTCGATACCCATATCGTGCAGCTGGTTGCTGGTGATGGTTTTCATTTCTTCGTCTCGGAGCAGGCCGAGGTTGGTGGTGAGTTCGTTGCCGAGGAAGAAATTGCGCCACACGGACATTTGGTCAACAACTGCCAGGGTTTGGTACACGGTGGCGATGCCGGCGTTGAGGGCGTCGCGGGGGCTGCCGAATACCGTGGGCTTGTTGTCGACCAGGATTTTGCCGGAGGTCGGGGGGTGGAGTCCGGCGAGGGTTTTGATGAGGGTGGATTTGCCGGCACCGTTGTCGCCGAGAACGCAGGTGACTGTGCCTTCGTCGACGGTGAGGTTGACTCCGTTGAGGGCGGTGAAGGCGCCGTAGGTTTTGGTGATATCGCGTAGTTCGATAATGCTCATGACGTTGTACCCTTCCCCTAGTTTTGGCGTCCGGTGGTGATTTTCCCGAAGGAGGAGTTGACGAGGACCGCGAAGAGCAGCATGGCGCCGAGGAAGAATTTGAACCAGTCGGGGTTCCAGCCGGCGTACACGATGCCTTGGTTGGTCATGCCGAAGATGAGGGCGCCGATGGCGGTGCCGATGGCGGTGCCGCGGCCGCCGGTGAGGGCGCAGCCGCCGATCACTGCGGCGATGATGTAGAGGAATTCGTTGCCGACACCGTTGCCGGCTTGGATGGAGTCGAAGGCGAAGAGGGTGTGCATGCCCACGAACCAGGCGGCGAAGCCGACGAACATGAAGAGGGTGATTTTGACCCTACGGACTGGGACGCCGACGGCCCGGGCGGATTCTTGGTTGCCGCCGACGGCGAAGATCCAGTTGCCGAATTTGGTTTTGAACAGCAGGATTGATGCGAGGATGACGAAGAAGATCCACCAGAAGACTGTGACTCGGACGTTGACGCCGAAGATGGTGACGGCACCGGCGAATACCATTTCGGCGGAGTCGAAGCCTTGCATGTCGCTAATGCGGGGGGTGGCAACCTGGCCGGTGATGAGTTTTGTTACCGCCAGGTTGAGGCCTTGGAGCATGAGGAATGCCGCCAGGGTGATGAGGAAGGATGCGATGCCGGTGCGGGTCACCAGGTAGCCGTTGAGCGCACCGATGCCGAGGGCGATGATGAGGGATAAGAATGCGCCCACCCAGGAGTTGAGTCCCAGGTTGTAGTTGAGCATGGTCGCGGCCAGGGCGGCGGTGGTGACGGCCACGCCGGAGGACAGGTCGAATTCGTCGCCGATCATGAGGAGCCCCACCGCCAGCGCCACAATGCCGAGCGTGGAGCTGGCATAGAGGGTGGTGGCGAAGGCGTCGAGCGACCTAAAGGCCGGGGCTACGATCATGAAGAAAATGAAGATGACGAGGGCACCCAGGGCGCTGGCAAGCTCGGGGCGTCGAATGAGTCGGCTAAGGGTCATCGCAGGCCTTTCTGTGCTGCATCGGCAATGTTGGAGACGTTGCCGGCGTCGATAAAGCTAGGTCCAGTGTAGACCGGTCGGTTGCCGCCCATGACACCGCCGTTGCGCTTGGCTAACCAGAGGGAATCAATTGCGAGGTAGCCCTGCAGGTAGGGTTGTTGGTCGACGGCCCACACGATTTTTTGGGTGCGGATGGCGTCGACAAGTTCGGCGTTGGTGTCGAATGTGGCGATTTTGGTGTTGGTGCCGGCCGCGGTTACGGCGTCGATGGCTCGCATGGCAACGGGGGCTTGGAGTCCCATGATCCAGTCGATGCTGGGGTCTTGGGCGAGTTTGGCCTGCATGGTTGCTTGGGCGGCGGTGAGGTCTTGGCCGTTGACGTAGAGGATGTCGAGTTCGCCGCCGCCGAGGCCTTCTTTGATGCCGGCGCAGCGGGATTCTTGCGACGAGTTGCCTTGTTCGTGAATGACGCACAGTACGTGTCCGGCGTTTTCTTCGGCGAGGCGTTTGCCGGCTTGTTCGCCGGCGATTTTTTCTTCTTGCCCGAAGAAGGCGGATACGTCATAGTCGCGGTATTCGTCCATGCCGGCGTTGAGGGCGACGGTGGGGATGCCGGAGTCGGCTGCCCGCTTTGCGACGGGTCCCAGAGCGTCGGCGTTCGGCATGGTCAGGGCGATGCCGTCTACTTGGGAGTCGATGGCGGACTGGACCAGGTTTGCTTGGTTGGGGGCTTGGGGGTCGTTGGAGTAGCGGAGTTCCAGGTTGTCTTTTTTGGCGGCGTCTTCGGCGCCTTTGCGGACCAGATCCCAGAAGGTGTCCCCGGGGGCCCCGTGGGTGATCATAGCTACAACATAGCGGGGGGTCTCAAGACCACTGTTTTCGGCGCTTCTGCCGCCGGTGGAGGAACAGGATGTTAACCCTCCGACCAGTGTCACCCCAATAATTACACTCAAGATTTTTCGTAAAGTCCTCATGAGCTTATGGTGTCTGATAATTACCCCTGGGTCAAACTTTTTCACTCATGTCTTTACCGTTTAAGAGGGGCTAAGCAGGGTATTAATAGGCATAAAAAATTTGCCGGAACGATGGTTTGATCATACCGGAACGACCAAACCATCAGACACCGGCCGGGATTGGATCATCACAAGCACAATCCCAAGTTTTTTGTGATAAATCACCAACCGCGCTCTGCCAACCGATGCGGTGCCGGCAGGTCAGACACGTTAATTCCCACCATGGCCTCCCCCAGATTTCGGGATACTCGGGTAATCACCGCCGGGTCGTCATAATGCTTGGTGGCCTCAACGATTGCCTGCGCCCGCTTTTCCGGGTTGCCCGACTTGAAAATGCCGGAGCCCACAAACACGCCCTCCGCACCAATCTGCATCACCAGGGCAGCATCCGCCGGGGTAGACACACCACCGGCCACAAACATTGGCACCGGCAGCTTCCCGGTCTCCGCCACCTCCTGCACCAGATCGTAGGGGGCCTGAAGATCCTTGGCCGCCACAAACAACTCATCCTTATCCAACGTGCGCAACCGATGAATCTCGTTGAGAATAGTCCGCAAATGCCGCACCGCCTCCGACACATCACCCGTGCCGGCCTCCCCCTTGGAGCGGATCATTGCGGCGCCTTCGGCAATGCGTCGTAAAGCTTCGCCGAGATTGGTCGCACCGCACAACGTCGGGATCGAAAGTTCCCACTTATTAATGTGATTCACGTAGTCGGCGGGGGTCAGGACCTCGGACTCATCAATGAAATCAATGCCCAACTCCGCCAAAATCTGGGCCTCCACGAAATGGCCAATGCGGGCCTTCGCCATCACCGGGATCGACACCGCCTCCTGAATCTCGGCGATCATACCCGGATCCGACATCCGCGCCACACCCCCCTGCGCCCGAATATCGGCAGGCACCCGCTCTAACGCCATCACCGCAACCGCGCCGGCGGCCTCGGCAATCTTCGCCTGCTCCGGTGTCACCACATCCATGATGACACCACCCTTCAACGACTGGGCTGGTTCCCGATTCACACGAATACTCATGCGGTCTATCAAACCTGCGTAAGTGGTTTACCACCAGATCCAAATACCGCAAGTTGCACTAGACCACTTTGGCGGGTTGGATAACAACCATGCGCCCCGACCTTGTTGCCGACATCCCCCTCCACCTCACCGCCGGCACCCCAGGCAACCCCCAAAATCCGCTCCCCACCCAGATCACCACCCAAATCCGCACCCTCATCCACACTGGGGTGCTGGCGGCCGGCGACCACCTGCCCAGCACCCGCATGCTCGCCCGGCAACTCGGGGTCGCCCGCGGCACCGTGGTAGCAGCGTACGAACTCCTGGCCGCCGAGGGGCTCACCGTATCGGCGCACGGCTCCGGCACCCGCGTCAACCCAAACCTTGCACAGCTTGCGGAGCGCCGTATCGACGGCACAACACCCGGCGCGCCCAATGCGCCCGCCGCGCGTCTGCTTCCACTCATCCCCGGCATGCCCGACACCCACACCCTCATCGACTCCACCTGGCGGGCCGCCTGGCGCGACGCCTGCACCACCGCCAGCGTCACCGGCACGGAACCCGCCGCCACCGGCATCCCACAACTCCGAGAAGAAATTAGCACACACTTACGACACATGCGGGGTCTGGTGGTGAACCCCGACCGCATTATCGTCACCGCCGGTGCCCGCGATGGGCTAGCCCTACTGCTCAATGTTCTCGGCCCCGGCACCATCGGGGTCGAATCCCCCGGCTACCCCAGCCTCCGGCGAGTCCCCGCCACCCTCGGGCACACCATTGTTGACCTGCACACCGATCACCATGGGGTCAATCCCGCGGAGCTGCAACACCTCCAGGGGTTGGACCGGGTACTGGTCACCCCCAGCCACCAATACCCCTCCGGCGGGTCGCTGTCGGGGTCGCGCCGGGTGGCGTTGACGTCGTGGGCACAGCACACCAATACCGTAATAATCGAAGATGATTTCGATTCCGAGTTGCGGTATGTGGGCCAGCCGCTGCCGGCACTTGCCGCGCTCGCCCCCGACCACACGGTGCTGTTGGGCACGTTTTCTTCGGTGCTGTCACCGGCCTTGGCCTGCGGTTATATCGTTGCGCCGCCGCGGCTCCTGCCTGCGCTCACCCGCCTGCGCGAGGCCCTGGGCCCGGCGGTCGGCGGCATCCCCCAACACGCGCTCACCCAGTATTTGGCCACCGGCGCTTTACGACGTCGCACCCAGCGGTTACGCCGGGTTTATCGCCGTCGACGCAACCTGATTACCTCCCTGCTTGCCGGCGCTCCCGGCTGCCGCCTGCGCCCCATCACTGGTGGTCTGCACGCGGTGTTGCTGTGCGACGCCCCCGCCCACCAGGTGGTTGACGCCTGCCGACGCAGCGGTATCCAGGTCACCGCCCTGCACGACTATTGGGGTGGCCAGGGCGAGGAGAACGGCATTGTGTTCGGATTCGGTTGCCACGATGACGACACCCTGGACTGGGCGGTCAATGAGATCAAATATTGCGTGAGTTGCTTATAAAATTCTCCCGCGGATGAGAGGACCACAGATGCCAATGCGATTATTTATGGATGAGGGTGGGCTACAGAATGCGAAAAGTATTGTCTTTTTTCATGACCTTGGTTCCAGCAATCAGGTATGGCGGTATCACATGGCTACGCTCAGGCATGATTTCCACTGTCTTCTTGTGGATCTTCCAGGGCATGGCAACAGCCGCGATATAGAGTGGACGAATTTTGATGATGTGGTAGAGATAGTTGCAGATGCCATCAAGGATAGGGCACGTGGGAAACCGCACCTTGTCGGTTTTGCTCTGGGCGGCTATCTCATTCTGAAGTTACTAGAAAAACACGCCGATCTAGTGGATAAAGTTATTGTAGATGGGGCTGGTCATCGACCGATTACGGGCAACCGCAAAGGCATTGCCATGACGCATCTGCTGCCATTATTGAAAAATACCAGGATCGTTGCCCAATTACTGACAATGATAATGCGGGAAAATGGTGTACCGGAGCCGGACCGCCGAATCCTTATTGAGGACCTACAACGAGCCAGAAGGAAGTCGGTTCAGCGCGCCATGTCGCAGGCTGCCACGCTCAAGGTGGATGTAGTCTTCGACAATCCTGCCCTCTTTGTTTCGGGGGAGTATGAGGCTGCGGCTATTCATGATTCCCACCGAATATTAGCGCAGAAAAACCCGTGGTCTGAATGCGTCTACTATCCAAATAGGGGGCATGCTTGGTTATTTAGCGACATTGCAAGCCACATTCAGCTTGTGAGATATTTTTTACTGGGCGACGATTTTCCAGAGAAATTACGGCGGTTATAAATTGGCTGGAACACCATGGTAATACGCAGTCGGGGAAGCTTCTCATTGAAGGAGAATATAAATAATGAAATTGAATGGATCGCATGAAAACCTGAATGTAATATCTTTTGAAACAAGGAATGATTTACATGAATGGCTACTGGAAAATGAAAAAACATCTGATGGAATTTGGGTGAGAATATTTAAGACAAAAAGCAAAGTAAAATCTGTCACCTTCCATGAAGTGCTAGAAGAAGGTTTATGCTTTGGATGGAGCGAAAGTTCCAGACATTCGTATGACGATTTATCGTATTTACAGAAATTTACCCCCAGAAAAGGTAAGAAGACCCAATCGGAGCGTAACTTAAAGCTAGTGAAAAAATTAGAAGGCGAAAAACGAATGCGACCATCAGGGTATCTAGCGTTAGGTCTAGAAAATAAAAGTGGCAAGGAAGATAGCTAAAAACTACCAGCGCTTTACGACGACTCACCCACCAGCTACATCACATTCATCACTGTCATCATAAGAAAGCCTGGGGCTATACCATAGCCCC
>CAJZGD010000056.1 GCA_915275065.1 uncultured Corynebacterium sp.
CGCGACGCTGACGGTCGCCCAAGCCCCGCAACCGGCGAGTCTGGGCGATCTCCAGCTCGTCCATGATTTCCTTAGCCTTCACCTTGCCAACCTTGGGCAGGGATTCTAACAGAGCCGAGACCTTGGTCTTACCAATGATTTCGTCGCTGGAGGCCTTTGCCAAAACCTCCTTCAGGGAAATGTCACCGCGCTTGAGCTGCTCCTTGAGCTCTGCACGTGCCTTACGCGCCTCGGCAGCCTTAGCGAGGGCTTCTTTGCGCTGCTCATCGGTCAACTGTGGAAGGGCCACGGGATTCCTCCGATTCAATAAGTTCGATAAATGTCTATAGGTTGCAGTGAAAATCAGTAAATGATTCCACCTGCGGAAATCTACCATACACGCAGGAAACATGCACTGGGAATATCCCGGTAGATTTCGCCCCAGTGTAGCACCTAATTACAAAAGATCAGGTAATCGCCAATTTCAATTGGAAAGTCGCAGGTCAAAAGGTGTCAATTTCGCCCCCATCGCATGGTGCGAACTGGCGAAACGGTCAAATATTAAAATTCTTTCACCACATTGTCTACGGCTTTTTTCAGAGTAGAAACTTCCGGCCCAACTGACAGGATACCCCGCGATACGCTGGGAAAACTCAAACCCGCCAAATCTTTTGTGATCTGCTTAACATCTTCGGCGGTTGCCCCCTGTGCCCCCACTCCGGGGAGCAGTACCGGACCATGAAGTTTTCGTAAATCTGGTGGCGTGGCCAAGGTGGCACCCACCACCACTCCGACGCTTCCAACCGCCGGCTGGTAGGCCGAGTTTTCCTGCGCGCATGCGTCGACGATCTGCTGTGATATGGTGACCCCGTGCTCCGTGTGGCAACCCTGCACGGTGGCGGCTTCTGGGTTACTGGTGGCCGCCAACACAAACACCCCTTTACCGAATTTTTGTGCGATGTCAAGTGCGGGGCGGAGCGATTCGAACCCCAGGTAGGGTGATAACGTCACAGCATCCGCCTCCAGGGGCGATCCTGGTGTCAACCATGCTTCGGCATAGCCCGCCATGGTGGAGCCAATATCGCCCCGCTTCGCGTCCGCCACCACCAGCGTTCCAGCCGAACGCAGCGCGGCCATGGTGGTTTCTAGCACGGCAAACCCGGCTGAACCGAAGGCCTCGTAAAACGCCACTTGGGGTTTCACTAACGCTACATGGCCAGCGAAGGCATCCACACAGATGGCGCTGAATGCGGCCAATCCCTCGACATTATTTTCGAATCCCCAGGATTCCAGCAGGGATTTGTGTGGGTCAATGCCCACACAGAGGCGGCCATGCCACTCCCCCGCCGCCCGGAGTTTTTCCCCAAAAGTGCCGCTAGGGGCATCAGAGTGATGCATGGACCCTACTCCCCTTTCTCTGTTGCGCCTTCGGCGCCGGTTTCGGCGACACCTTCAGTGGCCTCGGAAACATCCGAGCCCGCGTGAGTTTTGGCTGCCGCGTAGGTGGCGTGTTTCGGCGAATGGTCGAGTTCCTGCAGCGCACGCACCCCCAATCCGCCTTGTTGCAGTGCCTCAATGCCCTGCACCGCGGCCGTCACCCCCTGCACGGTGGTAATCAGGGGCACGCCCACATGCACGGCTGCCGCCCGAATGCCATAGCCATCATGGCGTGCGCCTGCTGACCCGGCCGGCGTGTTCAAAATCAGGTCCACCTCCCCGGCGCGGATCAGGTCCACAATGGATTTCCGGGTATCGCCGGGTTGGGCGACGTCGGAGTGTTTGAGGACGGTTTCGCATTGCACGCCGTTGCGGCGCAGCATGGCTGCGGTGCCGGTGGTGGCGAGCATGGTGAATCCGAGGGAGGCGAGGCGTTGGATGGGGAAAATGAGGGTGCGTTTGTCCCGGTTGGCGACGGAGACGAAGACGGTGCCGGTGGTGGGGAGGGCACCGAAGGCTGCCTGTTCGGCTTTGGCGTAGGCGGCGCCGAAGTTGTCGGCGAGGCCCATGACTTCGCCGGTGGATTTCATTTCCGGGGAGAGGAGGGTGTCGAGGGAGGTGCCGTCGGGGCGGCGGAACCGGTTGAAGGGGAGGACGGCTTCTTTCACGGCGATGGGGGCGTCGAGAGGCAGGGAGCCGCCGTCATAGTCGGTGGGGATGAGTCCTTCGGCTTTGAGCTGGGCGATGGTGGTGCCGGTCATGATGCGGGCGGCGGCTTTGGCGAGGTGGACGCCGGTGGCTTTGGAGACGAAGGGGACGGTGCGGGAGGCGCGGGGGTTGGCTTCGATAACGTAGAGGATGTCGTCTTTGAGGGCGAATTGGACGTTCATGAGGCCGCGGACGCCGATGCCGTGGGCGAGGGCGACGGTGGAGGCGCGGACTTTGTCGATGTCTTCGGGGCCGAGGGTCATGGGTGGGAGGGCGCAGGCGGAGTCGCCGGAGTGGATGCCGGCTTCTTCGATGTGTTCCATGACGCCGGCGAGGTAGACGTCGGTGCCGTCGCAGAGGGCGTCGACGTCGATTTCGATGGCGTTATCGAGGAAACGGTCGACGAGGACGGGGTGGTCGGAGGTGATTTCGGTGGCTCGTTGGATGTAGTCGGCGAGGGAGGGTTCGTCGTAGACGATTTCCATGCCGCGGCCGCCGAGGACGTAGGAGGGGCGGACGAGGACGGGGTAGCCGATGTGGTTGGCGACGTTTTTGGCTTCGGCGAAGCTGGTGGCGGTGCCGAAGGCGGGTGCGGGGAGGTTGGCGGCGTGGAGTACTTCGCCGAATTCGCCGCGGTCTTCGGCGAGGTTGATGGCTTCGGGGGTGGTGCCGATGACTGGGACGCCGGCGTCGCGGAGTTTTTCGGCGAGTCCGAGGGGGGTTTGGCCGCCGAGTTGGACGATGACGCCGGCGACGGTGCCGGATTGGGTTTCGGCGTGGTAGACCTCCATGACGTCTTCGAAGGTGAGGGGTTCGAAGTAGAGGCGGTCGGCGGTGTCGTAGTCGGTGGATACGGTTTCGGGGTTGCAGTTGACCATGACGGTTTCGTATCCGACGCGGGAGAGTTCTAGGGCTGCGTGGACGCAGGAGTAGTCGAATTCGATGCCTTGACCGATGCGGTTGGGGCCGGAGCCGAGGATGATGATTTTTTCTTTGGTGGTTTGGGGGGTGACTTCGGTTTCGGCGGCGGGGTCGAGTTCGTAGCTGGAGTAGTAGTAGGGGGTGGTGGCTTCGAATTCGGCGGCGCAGGTGTCGACGGTTTTGAAGACGGGTCGGATGCCGAGGGACCAGCGGAGTCGGCGGACGCCGTCTTCGCCGGCGAATTCTGGTCGGAGGGCGGCGATTTGGCGGTCGGAGAGGCCATAGTATTTGGCGCGGCGGAGGAGGTGTTCGTCGAGGACTCGGGCGGTGACGAGTTCGTCACGGAATTGGACGAGGTTGCCTAGTTCGGCGAGGAACCAGGGGTCGATGCCGGAGGCTTGGTGGACTTGGTCGATGGTGGCGCCGAGTCGGAGGGCGAGTTCGACGTCGTACATGCGGCCTTCGGTGGGTCGGTTGAGGTCGCTGAGGATGGCGTCGATGTTGGTGGCTCGGTCACCGGCGAAGGTTTCGTCGGGGATGGTCCAGAAGCCGGCTTGTTTGTTTTCGAGGGAGCGCATGACTTTGCCGAGGGCAGCGATATAGTTGCGTCCTAGGGCCATGGCTTCGCCGACGGATTTCATGGTGGTGGTGAGGGTGTCGTCGGCGCCGACGAATTTTTCGAAGGCGAAGCGGGGGGCTTTGACGACTACGTAGTCGAGTGTGGGTTCGAATGCGGCGGGGGTGATGCCGGTGATGTCGTTGGTGATTTCGTCGAGGGTGTAGCCGATGGCGAGTTTGGCGGCGATTTTTGCGATGGGGAATCCGGTGGCTTTGGATGCGAGGGCGGAGGAGCGGGAGACTCGGGGGTTCATTTCGATGGTGATGAGTCGGCCGTTTGTGGGGTTGAGGGCGAATTGGATGTTGCAGCCGCCGGTGTCGACGCCGACTTCGCGGATGATGGCGATGCCTTGGTCGCGCATTTTTTGGTATTCGCGGTCGGTGAGGGTCATGGCTGGTGCGACGGTTACGGAGTCGCCGGTGTGGACACCGAGGGCGTCGACGTTTTCGATGGAGCAGATGACGACAACGTTGTCGGCGCCGTCGCGCATGAGTTCGAGTTCGTATTCTTTCCAGCCGAGGATGGATTCTTCGATGAGGACGTTGGCTTCGGGGGAGGCTGCGAGGCCGCCGCCGGCGATGCGTTCGAGGTCTTCGGGGGTGAAGGCGAGGCCGGAGCCGAGGCCACCCATGGTGAAGGAGGGTCGGACGACGACGGGGAGGCCGAGTTCGGCGACGGTTTCGTGGACTTCGTCCATGGTGTGGCAGACGCGGGAGCGGGCGGATTCGCCGCCGATTTTTGCGACAATGTCTTTGAATTTTTGGCGGTCTTCGCCGCGTTCGATGGCGTCGATGTCGGCGCCGATGAGTTCGACGTTATATTTTTTGAGGGAGCCGCGGCGGTCGAGTTGGATGGCGGCGTTGAGGGCGGTTTGGCCGCCGAGGGTGGCGAGTACCGCGTCGATGGGGTGCCCTTGCGCGATTTCTTTTTCAAATATGCGTTCGATGTATTCGGCTTCGATGGGTTCCACGTAGGTGTGGTCGGCGAATTCGGGGTCGGTCATGATGGTGGCCGGGTTGGAGTTGATGAGGGTGACTCGCATGCCTTCTTCTTTGAGTACTCGGCAGGCTTGGGTGCCGGAGTAGTCGAATTCGCAGGCTTGGCCGATGACGATGGGGCCGGAGCCGATGACCAGGACGTGGTGGATGTCGTTACGCTTGGGCATGAGTTATTGCTTCCTAGTTGTTGTGGGGTGGTTTGTGGTGGTTATCGGCGGTTTGTCCGGGTTAGTGGGTTTTGTGGTTGTCCATGAGGGTGACGAATTGGTCGAAGAGTGGGTTGGCGTCGTGGGGGCCGGCGGCGGATTCGGGGTGGTATTGCACTGAGTAGGCGAGTCCTGAGGTGAGGGCGACACCTTCCACGGTCCCGTCGTTCAAACAGGTGTGTGTGACTTGGGCGTCGCCGTAGGGGGTGGTGAAGGTGGTGCCGGCGGTGCCTTCGAGGGCGAAGCCGTGGTTTTGTGAGGTGATGTCGATGGTTCCTGTGAGGTGGTTGAGGACGGGAACGTTGATGCCGCGGTGCCCGAATTTCATTTTGTAGGTGCCTAGTCCTAGGGCGCGTCCGAGGATTTGGTTGCCGAAGCAGATGCCGAAGAAGGGGATTTTTGCGGCGAGGATGTCGCGGACGATGCTGACCATGGTGTCGGCGGTGGCGGGGTCGCCGGGCCCGTTGGAGACGAATACGCCGTCGGGATTATATGCGGCGATGTCGGCGTATGGGGTGTTGGCGGGGACGACGATGGTGCGGATGCCGCGGTGGGCGAAGTTGCGGGGGGTGTTGGTTTTGATGCCCATGTCGTAGGCGACGACTGTGAATTTGTGTTCGCCGATGGGTTCGACGATGTAGGGTTCGGTGGTGCTGACTTGTTCGGCGAGGTCGAGGCCGGCCATGGCGGGTTGTGACCGAACAGTTTCGATGAGCTTTTCGACGGGCTGATCTGCCGCTTCCCCGGAGAAGATGCCGGCGGAGATGGACCCAAAATTCCGCAGGTGACGAACAATTGTTCGAGTGTCGACACCTGCGATGCCGATGATGTTTTGGGCGATCATTTCATCTTCGAGGCTGCGGGTGGCCCGCCAGCTGGAGACCTGGGCGGAGAGGTCCCGGATGACTAAGCCCGCCACCCAGATGCGGGAGCCGTGGGATTCGTCGTCTTCATCGTTCCAGCCGGTGTTGCCGATTTGGGGTGCGGTGGCGACAACGATTTGCCGATGGTAGGAGGGGTCGGTCATGGTTTCTTGGTAGCCGGTCATGGCGGTGGTGAACACGGCCTCCCCAAGGGTGGTGCCGGTGGCACCGAAGCTGGTGCCGGTGAAGACTTTCCCGTCGGCAAGCACGAGGCGTGCGGTGGTGCGGTGGTGTGTCACGGTGGGACCTTTCGTTGTGTCTAGTTTCGGGGGGCTTGGGCTTCACCGTTGACGCAGGTCAGTCGGCCGCGGAGGATGGTGGTGGTGACTTTGGTGGTGAATTCCATGTTTTCGTAGGGGGTGTTGTCCGCCTTGGATGCCAGGTCGTCGGCGACAACGGTCCAGGTTTTGCCCGGGTCGACGATAGTGAGGTTGGCGGGTTCGCCAGCGGCGATGGGGCGGCCGTGGCCGGGGAGTTGGACGATTTCGGCGGGCCGTTCACTCATGACTTTCGCCACGAACCGCCAATCGGCCAGGCCGGGTTTAACGAAGAGTTCCGCGACAATGGCCAGGGAGGTTTCCAGGCCGAGCATGCCGGGGCGGGCGTGTTCGAATTCGCAGCATTTTTCTTCCGACCCGTGGGGGGCGTGGTCGGTGGACACGCAGTCCACGGTGCCATCGAGGAGGGCGTCCCGGAGAGCGATGGTGTCGTCGGCTTCGCGAAGGGGCGGGTTGACCCGGTTGACGCCGTCGTACGTCGTCAAGCGTTCGTCGGTAAGCAGCAGGTGGTGGGGGGTGACTTCGGCGGTGAGGGGGATGCCTTGGTCTTTGGCCCACCGCACGAGTTCGACCGTGCCGCGGGTCGATGCGTGGCAAATGTGCATGCGGTTGCCGTAGTCGCGGCACAGGAGGGCATCCCGGGCCACGATGGCTTCTTCGGCGACCCGCGGCCAGCCGCGCAACCCCAGCTTGGCAGCAATTTCGCCTTCGTGCGCGACCGCGCCTTCGGTCAGCCGGGGGTCTTCGCAGTGTTGGGCCAGGAGCACGTCGAAACCTTTGGCGTATTCGATGGCCCGCCGCATGATTTGGGGGTTGTCAACGCATTTGCCGTCGTCGGAGAAGAGCCGCACTTTCGCATCGGAGTGCACCATCATGCCGAATTCGGTGAGTTCTTTGCCCGCCAAGTCTTTGGTGATGGATCCCACCGGGTGCACGTCGCACAGGCCGATGGCTTGGCCCTTGTACCACACGGATTCGGCGATAACCGGCTGGTCCATGACCGGGTTGGTGTTTGCCATGGTGAACACCGCGGTGAACCCGCCTTTTGCGGCGGCCGCGGACCCCGTGGCGATGGTTTCGGTGTCTTCCCGGCCGGGTTCCCGCAGGTGCACGTGAATGTCCACCAGGCCAGGCAGGAGCACATTATTCTGCCCGTCGATCACTCGGTCGGCCGTGGTGGCGGCGGTGCCGACCTCGGTGATGACCCCGTCGGTGATAAGCACGCTTACGGGTTCGCCCTCCCCGTAGGGGCGAACATTGGTGATGAGGAGAGTGCCGGGTTCGGCGTCGGCAAGTTCCCCGGTTGCTGGATAGTTCATGGTTGTACTCATTATGGAAAGTTTTCTCCTAGAAGCCGGGGCTGTCAGTGCTGGCGATGAGGGTGAACAGGACCGCCATGCGCACATGCACCCCATTGGATACCTGCTGCAACACTGCCGTGCGGGGGGCGTCGGCGACCGCGTAGTTGATTTCCATGCCGCGCAACATGGGGCCGGGGTGCATGATGATTGCGGAGTCTTTCAACCGGGACTCGCGTTCCTTGCTCATGCCATACAGGGTCGCGTATTCCCGGTGGGAGGGAAAGAATCCGCCCTGCATGCGTTCCTGCTGGACCCGCAGCATCATCACCACATCGGCGTCGGCGATCTCGGAATCCATGGTGTAGCTGACCCGGACCGGCCAGTTTTCCACCCCGGTGGGCATGAGGGTGGGTGGGGCCACCAGCACCACTTCGGCGCCTAAGGTGCTGAGCAGATCCACGTTGGAGCGCACCACCCGCGAATGCAGGCAGTCCCCCACGATCACGATTTTTTTGCCGGAAATCTCCCCGATGCGTTGCCGCATGGTGACCGCGTCAAGGAGCGCCTGGGTGGGGTGCTGGTGGGCGCCGTCACCGGCGTTAATCACTGACGGCCCGTTTCCGCCTGGCGCCACCCACTGCGCCAACTGTTGGGCGGCCCCGGAGGAGGAGTGGCGGATGATCAGGGCGTCCGCCCCGATGGCGCTAAGAGTGAGCCCGGTGTCCTGAAGGGATTCACCCTTGCGCACCGAGGATGAGGATGCGGAAATATTAATCACATCCGCGCTCATCCATTTTCCGGCGGTCTCAAACGAGGAGCGGGTGCGGGTGGAGTTTTCGTAGAAGAGGGTGAAAATGGTGCGGCCGCGCAGGGTGGGGAGTTTTTTCAGCTCCCGGCCTTCCAAGGCTTCGCGGAACCGGTCAGCCTCGTCCATTAACCCGATGATGTCGTCTTTGCCCAGGTCGCCGATACTAAGTAGGTGTTTCATGGTTATGCTTTCCTCACTGTTCTCCCCCACCGGCAGGCCCAGCCTGGTGGGATTCCGCCCGGCCTGCCGGGGCGGCTGGTTCCGGGGATCGGGTAAGCAACACACCGTCACGGCCGTCGATGTCCGCTAGCAGCACCGTCACGTCCTCGCTTCGGGCGGTGGGGAGGTTTTTGCCCACATAGTCGGCGCGGATGGGGAGCTGCCGGTGCCCCCGGTCAACCAGCACCGCCAGCTGCACCGTGTCGGGTCGGCCCAGGTCGCGGAGGGCGTCTAAGGCGGCACGGATGGAACGGCCGGAAAACAGCACGTCGTCGACCAGGATGATATTGGTGCCGTCGATCTTGTCGATGGGAATGTTGGTTTTCTGTAATGCCCGGTGGGGTTTATTGCGCAGGTCATCACGATACAGGGTGATATCGAGGCTGCCCACGGGGACGGTCACCCCGGTGAATTGGTGAATTTTTTCCGCCAGTCGGCGTGCTAAGGGTACGCCACCAGAGGGAATACCGAGGAGCAGCAACGGCTGAGCATTGGTGGAGTCGACTGCGGTTTTTTCAATAATCTGGTGCGCGATGCGTGCGATGGTGCGCGACACGTCTTCGCTGCTGAGCAGTTCGATGGTGTCGGCGGCTGATTCGCTCATCGTGACCTCCTTTCCCGCCTCACTGTGCGGTCCGTTAAAGGATTGGTCGGTGGTTATGGAGTTATCAGAAAGTGACTTTATCATTGTTTTCACCCAAGTTTCCACTCCCAATTTCACCCCTAACGTCACCCCCGTTTCGGATGTTTTGATACGGTTTTTCGCACCACAAGGGGGTAATTTCTGGTGATAAGCGCCGCTCACCTGCTGCAATCATGCCTGTGATTTCTGACCACGAAAACCAGAAAATATGTATCTGTGGGGAACTATCGACTGGGGCTGTTCGTTAATTACAAGTGTGGATGCTTTCTGCGCCCACCAGTTGCGTTCTTTTTGCCCGAACTATTATCTACGCAGTTTTTGCGTCGTTGCCACGTCACCACCCCGTTCATCCCCACTACCATAAGGATAATTTTATGAGCTTAAATACCAGCCATATTGTGCCGGCCCGTCGGGAAGAGGTATGGGCGTGGCATTCCCGGCCTGGTGCGGTGGCGCGGCTGAGTCCCCCGTTTTTTCCCTTCACCCCGATAACGCAAACCACGGATCTTGCGAAGGGTACTACAGTTTTTGCATTGCCGGCGGGATTAAAGTGGGAGGCCCGCCATGATTTATCTGGCTATGTCAAGGGGTTCCGTTTTACCGATGTGTGCGTTTCCGCGCCGATTCGGGCGTTAGCCACCTGGCGGCATAGTCATAGTTTCATGTCGATTGAGGTCAATGGAGTGCCGGCGACGAAAGTCACGGATGAGGTGCATACGCGCCTCCCCCAGTCGTCGCTCGCACCCATGTTCGCCTACCGACAGCAGCAGCTCATTCATGACATGTCGGCCATGCTGCGGTTTCGACAGTTCTCGGATAGTCCATTAACCGTGGCGATCACGGGTTCGCGGGGGCTGGTGGGCCGGGCACTGACCGCCCAGCTGACCACATTGGGGCATAAGGTGATCCAATTGGTGCGCACCACGCCGAAGAAACGACAGCGCCGGTGGGACCCGCAATCGCCGGCCGTGGATTTGCTGGCCGGGGTGGATGTGTTGGTGCATTTGGCGGGCGAACCAATCATGGGGCGGTTTACCGAAGCCCATAAGCAGGCATTGTGGGATTCCCGGGTGGGGCCGACGGCGAAGCTGGCGGAGTTGGTGGCCAAGTCACCGCAGTGTGACACGATGATTTCCGCGTCGGCCATCGGCGTGTATAGCTTTAACCGGGGGGATGAGATTTTAACAGAGTCATCCGAAGTGGGCGAGGGATTTTTAGCGGAATTATCGCAGGCCTGGGAGGCGGATTGTGAGGCCGCGGTTTCGGCCGGCAAGCGTGTAGTGAATCTGCGGACCGGCGTGGTCGTGAGCGGCCGGGGTGGCATGCTACCACCGTTGCGCACCTTGTTTTCCACCGGTTTGGGCGGGCAGTTTCATGACGGCACGGCATGGTTTTCGTGGATTGCCCTGGATGATTTAACGGATATTATCATTACCGCCGCGGTGGATTCTTCCCTGTCCGGGCCGATTAATGCGGTGTCCCCCAATCCGATTCGTAATAGCACAATGGTGCGCACATTGGGGAAGCAGTTGCATCGCCCGGCGCGGTTTCCGATTCCGAATTTGGGGCCGCGGATGCTTATGGGCAGTCAGGGGGCGGAGGAGTTTGTGTTGGCGGATCAGCGCGTATTGCCGGCTACGTTATTGAAGCGGGGGCATGTGTTCCGGTATCGGCGGTTTGCGGCGGCGGTGGCGCACGAGTTGGGGTATGAGCAGTTGTTTGATGCGCCGGAGGTGGATATTGCCGCGCTGCCGCTGCCGGAGGTGGAGTCGGCGCCGAGCCGGTGGTGGCGGTTTCCGGGGTTTGGTCGGGACTAGGTTATGAGGGTGATTGTTCGGTTGGGACGAAGAGGGTGGTTTGGGCTTCGCGGTTGAGTTGCGGGTCGACGATCGCGAGTGTGGTTTTTATGCCTTCCGGGGTGACGTGGGTGATGGTGATGTTTTTGAGGTCGGCTTCTCTTACGTTGATGGCGAGGACGGGGGTGGTGCTGGTTGGGGTGAAGTCGGCGAGTTTTTTGCCGCCTATGGTGCCGAACCAGCGGCCGTCGGTGATGGGGGTGAGGCTGCCGTCGGTGTTGCGTAGGTAGCTGAAGGCAACCTGGTGGATTGATTCGGGGTCGCCGGTGATTTTGGGGAAGTTAGCGGCGAGGAAATAGGGGGTGGTTGGGGTGGTTGTTTGGGGTGTTGGCGGGTTGGGGTCGGGGGTTTCGTCGGCGGTGGCGCTGGTGATGGTGTCGATGAGGGTTTGGATGCTGGTGATGAGGTCGGTTGTTGCTGAGCTTGTCGACGTCGCGGCGTGGGCGGGGGTTGTGGTGGTCATGGCGAGTATGAGGCCCAAGGCGATGGTGGCCGCGAACGTGCGTATGGGTCGGGGTGGGTTGGGGGTTGGCATCGTCTGGTGCTTTCGTGTTGGCAGGGTCAATTTTCAGATAGGAATCATGAATAACTTATCTCTATTTTAGTCACATTGGCACCATTCGCAACATATGTATCAATTGTTGCAAGGGAAAAGAGTAGAAGACCGGCACGCCCCCACGGCATGCCGGTCTTCATCACCACCAACACTAATTATTCGCTGATTCTGCTGGTTTGTCTAATCCACCCGGTTGCATGGTGTGATTATGACCCCCGGTGCAACCACCGCCACCATGACCACCAGGATTCACCGGGGTCGGTGCGTGAGAGGAAATGAGTGTGATTAGTGAAGGTAGTGAGGTCAATATAGTGGTCGACCTTATCGGTAGGATGTGCCGGTTTCTCCGCTGTCTCGGCAGGCTCCCCCGGCAGTTCAGGGTTGGTGGGCTCGGCAGACTCAACCGAATCATCAGGCGCTGCGGCCGCTTCGCCTCCCGCTTCGACCCCACCGATCTGCACGGGCTGATCACCCGGCTCATCTCCCCCCCCCCCCCCCCCCCCCCCCCCCCCCGCCCCCCCCCCCC
>CAJZGD010000057.1 GCA_915275065.1 uncultured Corynebacterium sp.
GGGGTGTTAATGCCGGCGGTCACGCACCCCTGCATGGTCTCCCATACCGTGTCTATGTGTCGAATGTGTGTTTCATCGGTGCCGTGGATGGCGGTTTCGTTCGCCGTCATGATGTCGGGAATGTTCATGTTGTGGGCCCGGCATTGGGCCAATAATTCCCCGCAGGTTTGAAACGGGTAGGGGAGTGTGATGTCCTGCGCGGCGGCGGCTGCACCAGCGGCGTTTGCGTCCCGGGTCTCCAGCTCCTTACTCGTGAGCACAAACCCGCCCCCCACCGAAAAATAGCGACGCCGGTAGTCGCCGCTGATGAAGGTCATGCCGTTGGGGTGCTCCGGCAGGGCGGTGGGGTCGAAAACAATTTCGTATTCGATTCCGCCGATTTCCCCCACCGGGGGAATGATCGTCCCCGGCACCGGCGGGTGTGTGGGATCCACCGTCGCCGGGTCGCATCCTTGTAGCCCCAATAGCACTGCTCGGTCCGTGCCGTGGCCCCGCCCGGTTGCCGCCAGCGACCCGTGCAAAATCACCGTCACCGTGTGCGGATCCGATCCACCAATGCCCGCGCGCACATCGGCCATGAATGTTGTTGCCGCCCGCATCGGGCCCACCGTGTGCGACGATGACGGCCCAATGCCCACACTAAATAAGTCCACGATACTAATGGTCATAATTCTTATTCTAACTGCGCTTTTCAATAAGCAAAGCCAATTCCGTACCCGTAATGATCCGCAAAGGTTTTTGATGCGGCCGCCCGGATTCGGTGATAATCACGGCCCGCGGCAAATGCCCGCTAACCGGGGTGGTCATGGCGCGAATCACCACCTGTGGCGGAGCATTTTTGGCGACAAACACGCACTGGGTTGCCGCACCCACCTCGGAAAGCAGACTCGATATGGGGGTGTGGAGGTCAATTGTCATCTGTCGACTATTCTGGGGCCGCTGCGCGGCAAGCCACGCCACAATGTCACCATTAGTGAGCAGCGCTACAAATTTTCCTTCCGAATACACCGGGTATTTCCCATGCGACGCCGCCACCAGCTCCCCAATGGTGGCATTCGGCCGGTAAATCGTCACCCGGCCGGCCCTAACCAGCTGCAACGCCGAAACCGGTTGAAGCAAGTCATCCCGAATCTTGGTGATGGTGCGCACCGTGTCGGGGTTCGGCTCCGCAATCGGCTGGTTTTGCCTCCCATACCGGCCATGGCTGATCGCGTTCCGCAGGTCCGCCAGCTCTAACAGATCGTCCGCCTGGTCGGCAGTGATAATCTCATCCCGTTCCGCCTGCCGCACCATGGTGCTAAACGACGTGTGGTGGTGTGCGTCTAATGCCCGGCGTAAAAACTCCTCAATTTCATTAAACGCCGCTAAAAACGGGAACGCCCGATGCTGATGTGTGCCAGAATCTATCACCCACCCCAGCATATTCTTTTGCATTCTTGAGGCGGGTAATGCAAAACGTGACAAAGTTCAACGTGGAGTGAACAATAGGTGGCACATGAGCGCACAAACATCAGGCAACAGGTGATCGTATATGGAAACCGACACAGAAATCACGGACATTATGACCGTCACCAACCTTGAAGTCATCTCCGGCACAAAATTCACCGACTTCACCATCCCAGCGACCGGGCTCACCCTCATCCACACCGGTCGGGAACAGGCATCCACCACATTAAGCATGACCCTCGCCGGCCGCATGCGGCCCCGCCGCGGCCGCATCACCATCACCACCGTCGATGGGCGCACCTACCGTGATGATCGCCGCCGCTTCCAACACATCGCCCTGGCTGGGGTGCCCGAAATCGATAGCCTGGAACGCCTCGTCACCGTCCGGGCGGTCATCCGAGAACAAGCCGCCTGGCACCAACCCTGGTGGAAACCCACCCCCCGCAGCATCGACGACATCCCCTCATACACCCAGGCCGCCGAACTTCTCGGCTTCACCATGACCAACGACGACGCCACCACCCTGGTTGGGGAACTCGACACCCTGAGCCGCCTGGTGTTCCGCATCTTGCTTGCCATCATGGCTCGCCCCGACGCCGACCTGCTCATCGTGGACGACATTGACCAGCTGCGCAGCATGGAGCTCCGCAATAAACTCCTGGTGAAACTCCGCGACTACTCCCAGCTCAAACCGGTCATCGCCACCAGCGTTAACCCCGATTTCACCTGCCTGTGCCACAACCATGTGGCCCTGACAACCGATACCTACCAGATCACGGCGGTGAACCAATGAGCCTCCTCCACATCGGCACCGAACTTCGCCGTTTCGGCCGCGGCAAACTCCCACCGATTGCCATTAGCGTCGTCATACTCCTGCCCCTCCTCTTCGGCGGGCTCTTCGTGTGGAGCTACTGGGACCCCATCGGGCACCTCAACAAGCTTCCCGTCGCCCTCGTCAACTCCGACAAGGGCGCCATGATAAAGGGCAAACACACGGTAGCCGGTGACCAAATCGTCGACAAGCTCATAGAATCCAAAGCCGTCGACTTCTACCAAGTCACCCCCGACGACGCCCGCGAAGGCATCGCCAACGGCACCTACTACTTCGCCATCGAACTCCCCACCGACTTCTCCGAGGCCGTGGCCAGCGCCAACACCCCCAACCCACACCAAGCCACCCTCAACGCCATATTCAATAACACCAACGGCCTGCTCGGCACCGCCCTCGGCAACCAGGTCGTCATCCGGGTGCTCGCCACCATCAACGAAAACCTGGGCACCCAAATGGTCAACCAGCTGCTCGTCGGCTTCGGCACCATCGACCAGGGCCTCCACAAGGCGGGGGACGGCGCCGCCAAACTCAAGGAAGGCTCAGGGAAAGCCCGCGACGCCTCCGGTAAACTCGCCGACGGCAGCAAACAACTAGGCGACAACCTCAAAACCGCCAAAGACGGCGCCGCAGAACTCGACCAGGGTGCCCAAACGCTCGCCACCAACCTCGGTACCGCCGATGGTGCCGCCAGCCAACTCGCCGACGGGCTCACCAAACTCACCGACGCCACCGACAAACTCGGTGCCGGCGCCGGCCAAATCAGCAACGGCGTCAACCAGGTGGTCGGCCCCGCCCAAACGCTTGCCCAAACCCAACAACAACTCCTCACCCTCCTCATTAACCTTTCCGGCCAGGTGCGGGGCCTCAACCTGCCCCAAACCAACCAATTCGCCGACCAAATCGACGCCACCATCACCACCATCCAAACCAACGGCATCCCCGCCACCCCCAACCCCGATGGCACCGACCCGCTCAGCCAACTCACTAAACTCGCCAACGGCGCCAGCGAACTCCACCGCCAACTCACCGACCCCAACGCCGAATACCGGGGTGGCATCAACAAGGCCGCCGACGGCGCCGGCCAGCTTTCCGAAGGTCTCCACAAACTCTCCGACGGCTCCCAACGCCTCGTCCTCGGCACCAAAAAACTTGCCGACGGCACCTCCAAACTCGCCGAAGGATCCGAACAACTCACCTCCGGAGCCCGCCAACTCGCCGATGGGCTCGTCACCCTTGACGACGGCATGGGGGAGCTCGCCCTCAAACTCAACGAGAGCGCCCAAAAAGTCCCCGCCTTTGCCGACGGCGCCGCAAAGAACTTCTCCGCCCCCGTCGCGGAAAACACCCCCAAGGACAGCCTCGGCATATTCGGTATGGGGCTCACCCCCATGTTCATCTCCATTGGCCTCTTTCTCGGCGCCACCGTCACCTTCATGCTGCTGCACCCCCGCAACCGCCGCGCCATCGACTCCGGGGCCATCCCCCTCCGCGCCGTCCTCGCCGCCTACCTGCCCGCCGCCATCGTGGGCCTCACTCAAGCCACCATCATGTTCCTCGTCCAACGCTTCGCCCTGGGCCTTACCGCCGTCAACGAACTCGGGCTCTGGGCCAGCATGTGCCTCATCGCCGTCACCTTCATCACCATCACCCAAGGCCTCAACAACATTTTCGGCGTCACCGTGGGACGGGTCCTGTGCCTCGCCCTCATGACCCTGCAAATCGTCTCCTCAGGCGGCCTCTACCCGCCCGAAACCCAACCAGCACCACTACGCTGGTTCCACACCATCGACCCCATGACCTACTCCGTGAACCTGCTCCGTCGCATGATCTTCGGCACCGAAGCCATCTACGACCACCGCGCCCCCCAGGCACTTTTGGCCCTCATCATTATTTTCACCCTGTTTCTTACCGCATCCATACTCTCCGCCTACCGGGATCGCCGCTGGCAAATGAAAGACTTCCGCCCCGAAGTCTCCCTCTAGTCTGAACAACCACCAGCGGCGCCCGTCGCAAAGCAGCGGTGGGCGGCTACAGGGGACAGCTCGACATCTGGCCCGTGTGGTACCCGGCCAAAAACGCCTCCTGCCGCTGCTCGGACGTGCCATGCGTAAACGTGTCCGGGCGCACCTCGCCGCCGGAACGCTGCTGAATGTTATCGTCACCGACCGCCCGGGCCGCATTAATCGCCCCCGCCAGCTCCTCCTCAGTAATCGGCTGTAACAACGCATTATCCCCCTTATCCGCGTAATATGCCCACACCCCGGCATAGCAGTCCGCCTGCAACTCGATCTTCACCGCATTCGACTCCGGGCCCGGCTCGTTATAATTCGACATGCCCAACGTGTTTTGCAGCTTCTGGATATGATGACCAAACTCGTGCGCCACAATATATTCCTGCGCAAACGGCGTATTCGTCGCGCCATAATTCTTTAACTGGTCGAAAAACGACACATCGAAATATGCCGTTTGATCCGTCGGACAATAAAACGGGCCCGTCGCCGACGACGCCACCCCACACCCCGACCTAGTGGAGTTAGTAAAAACCATTACCTCCGGCCTTTTGTACTGCAAATTCGCCTGCTCCGGCAACTGCTGCCCCCACACCTCATCCAACGAACGTGCAGTAAAATCCACCCGGCATTCCGCATATTTGTTCGCAGCCTCACCCGTTTTGCAATGTGCCAGTCCCGACGCTGACTGGCTCGTTGACGCATCACCCGTCCCCAACACATCCTGGAACTGGCCCGGATCCACCCCCAGATACCACAAAATCCCCGCCAGAATCAGCGCGCCAATGCTACTACCCCCAATCACCAACCCCCGGTTGCTTGAAGTTTTTACTCGCTCATCATCTACAGTCACATCAGGTTTAAAAGTCATAGACTCTATTTTTCCATGCCAACCACCCTAAACACCACCTATCAAACCTGCTTAACATTGCCTTCCGGGTTTTGCCCCCACCCCACCCGTGGATCACCCCCGCTCCGGCCGTATTTTTCCCCAACTTTCACCCCAATCCAACCCAACCAAAAACCCCAACCTTACCAATCCACTAACCATAAACAACTCGATACTATCTGTGATTCAACACCAACACAGGGTAGTATCTTTACCCAGCATTCCAACAGTGCACTCAACACAAAAGAACGATTTTACGACTGAAAGGATTTGGTGCCGTGCTGCGCACTCATCTCGCAGGGGAACTCCGCAAGGAAACCGCTGGCCAAACCGTAACCTTAACCGGGTGGGTGGCCCGCCGACGAGATCACGGCGGTGTGATCTTCATCGACCTTCGGGACTCCTCCGGCATCGCCCAAGTCGTCTTCCGCGACCCCACCGTCGCGGAAACCGCCCACCACCTCCGCAGCGAATTCTGCATCAAAGTCACCGGGGTGGTCGAAGCCCGCCCCGCAGGCTCGGAAAACCCCAACCTGGCCTCCGGCGACATCGAAGTGAACGTGACCGAACTCGACGTCCTCAACGAAGCAGCCGCCCTCCCATTCCAAATCGACGACACCGCCAAAGGCGGCGAAGTGGGCGAAGAAACCCGCCTCAAATATCGCTACCTAGACCTACGCCGACCCGTCCAAGGCGGCGCCCTCCGGCTGCGTTCGGAAGCCAATAAGGCGGCGCGCCGGGTGCTGGAAAAACATGATTTTGTGGAGATCGAAACCCCCACCCTGACCCGCTCCACCCCGGAGGGGGCCCGCGACTTTGTGGTGCCGGCCCGGCTCAAGCCCGGCTCCTGGTACGCCCTGCCGCAATCCCCCCAGCTGTTTAAACAGCTGCTCATGGTGGCCGGCATGGAACGCTACTACCAGTTGGCCCGCTGCTACCGGGATGAGGACTTCCGGGCCGACCGGCAACCCGAATTCATGCAGCTCGACATGGAAATGAGCTTTGTCGACCAAGAAGACATCATCGCCATTGTGGAAGAAATCCTGGTCGCCCTGTGGCAGCTGATCGGTTACACCATCCCCACCCCGATTCCCCGCATGACCTATGCGGAGGCCATGCGGGACTATGGTTCCGACAAGCCCGACCTGCGGTTCGACATCAAACTAGTGGAGTGCACCGAGTTCTTTAGCAACACCCCGTTCCGGGTGTTCCAAAACGAATACGTGGGTGCCGTGGTCATGGCTGGGGGCGCATCCCAGCCGCGCCGGCAGTTGGATGCCTGGCAGGAATGGGCGAAACAGCGGGGCGCGAAGGGTCTGGCCTACATTCTGATCGGGGAAGACGGCGAGGCCAGCGGCCCGGTGGCGAAAAACCTGTCCGATGCGGAACGGAACGGCATTGCCGAACACGTGGGGGCGCAGCCGGGTGACTGCATTTTCTTCGCCGCCGGTGAAACCAAGGCGTCCCGCGCCCTCCTGGGGGCAGCCCGGGGCGAGATCGCCCGCAAGCTTGGCCTCATCAAGGAAGGTGATTGGGCGTTCACCTGGGTGGTTGACGCACCCATGTTCGAACCCTCCGCCGAGGCCAAGGCTTCCGGTGATGTGGCCCTGGGCCATTCCGCGTGGACGGCGGTGCACCACGCGTTTACCGCCCCCACGGACGAGTGCCTCGACACCTTCGACACCGATCCGGGCAGTGCCCTGTCGAACGCCTATGACATTGTGTGCAACGGCAACGAAATCGGTGGCGGTTCGATCCGTATTCACCGCCGTGACGTGCAGGAACGAGTGTTTAAGGTGATGGGTATTACCGAGGAAGAGGCGCAGGAAAAGTTTGGGTTCCTGCTCGATGCGTTTGCGTTCGGGGCCCCGCCGCACGGTGGTGTGGCCCTGGGCTGGGACCGCATTGTTTCCCTGCTTGGCGGGTTTGATTCCATCCGGGACGTGATCGCATTCCCCAAGTCGGGCGGCGGCGTGGACCCATTGACGGACGCCCCGGCACCCATCTCGGCGCAGCAGCGCAAAGAAACCGGCGTGGATTTTAAGCCCAAGAAATCCTAAGAACTAGCCGCAGTGACGCTACCACCATCGGCACCGGTATCACCATTATGACCTGCATTATTGGGGCAGCGGTGATGATGGCGGTATCGGCGGCGCAGGTGATGGCCGGCACGATTTGCCGGGTTTTTGGGTTTTGAGTAAGAGATTCTTCGGCCAATCTTAAGTAACGAGCCTACTTTGGGAGGAAACCTTCAAGTAGGCTCGTTTATTATTGGCCCGCTTACGCTGGTTACGGTTTTGGCCGCAGCCTCGTTAGGCGCCAAACATGTTTGGCTTCCGTACTCGGCTGCCCAAAATTCTTGATACTTTCCTAAACATCCAATTTTTACAATAAAAGGTCGCAACCTGATGAATGCTAGCCCTGGTCGGGGATTTGTCCATGACACACTCATCCACGACATTGTCGCAACCGGTGAGGCATTATTGTCGCAACGGTTTGGTGGTAACCAAGTGCTCACCGAGGTGAAAGTGCTGTCCGGTTCCGGTAACGCAGTGGTTTTACGTGCCCGAGTGATGCCGTCACCCTTCCTGCAACAACGATCCGTGGTCTTAAAATACGTGCCAGGGGCGGGGGACATTTCGGAGCAGGTCAATCTGATTCGGGAAATAGTGGCCTACCAGTTTACGACCAGCATGAATGAGGATATTCGGCCCGGCCCGGTACTGCTCGCCCACGATGTGGAGAAGAAAATCCTGGTCATTACCGACGCCGGCGATGGGGACACGTTTGCGGAACTACTCATGGGGTCCACGCCGAAGCACCGGGTGGAATTATTGCGATCGTTGGGGCGGGCGATTGGGAAAATGCATGCCGGCACGGCCGATAAAGAGGCGGATTTTCGGGTGCTGTTGACCCGCATGCTGTCGAAGCATTCGCATTTGCGCAGCTTCAATAAGTACCGGGAGCACATGCTGACTGCGGCGATCACGGTGGGGGAGCGGTTGGTGGCGGCGGCGGGCGTGCCGGTGCCGGCCGCGGTGCACGAGTTTGCGGCCGAGGCGATTCGCCGGCTGGTGTCGGGGCAGCATCGGGCGTTTACCCCGTTTGACTTGGCGCCGGAAAACATTATCGTTTCCGATCGAACATACTTTCTGGACTATGAGTGGGCGGGATTCCGCGACGCGGCGTTCGACGTGGCTTGCGTGGTGTCGGGCTTCCCCCAGAACCTGGCGACTAGACCCATTTCCGATAATGAATCCGACGTGTTCATTGAGTCATGGGTGCAGGAAGTTGGGGGCATGTGGCCGAATGTGAAAAATCGGCAGCGGTTGAATGCCCGCATTTTAGCGGCGATGATCGCCTGGTGTTTTTCCTCGATGGCGTTTATGCATTTCGACATGGACGGCGAACAATTCGAACAGCTGATCGGGAAAGACAGTGAGGGCATGATCGAGGATGTGGTGGAATTAAGCGCGCCCTGGGCCGCCGAGGTGCTCTCCGGCGAAGCCCTGCCGCCGGATGAGGACGATATGCGGCTGATTCGCCTCGACCTGTATGACACGTTTGAATCCCTGGAACGGTTTGCTGCCCGCGGCACCGACCCCCGGTTCGCGGCGGTAGCGGAATTCGCCCGCGATGTGCTGAAACGACTGGAGTCATGACCGACGGCACGCTTTTCGACGCCCCCACAGGCGGGGCAGGGTCTTCGGGCGGGGACTATTTCGCGGTGAGCCCCACCGCACCCCTGGCCGCCCGCATGCGGCCCCGCACCCTGGACGAAGTAGCAGGCCAAGACCATGTGCTGGCGGCGGGGAAACCACTGCGCCGGCTCATCGAGGGCTCCGGTGACGCCAGCGTGATCCTCTACGGGCCGCCCGGCACGGGCAAAACCACCATAGCTTCCCTCATTTCGCAGGCCACCGCCCGAAAATTCGTGGGCCTTTCCGCACTGAACTCCGGGGTGAAAGAAGTCCGTGCCGTCATCGACCAGGCCCGGCGCGACCTGATCCAGGGCATGTCGACGGTGCTGTTCATCGACGAGGTACACCGGTTTTCCAAGACTCAGCAGGATGCGCTGTTGGCGGCGGTGGAAAACCGGGTGGTACTGCTGGTCGCGGCCACTACGGAAAACCCGAGCTTTTCCGTGGTGGCGCCGCTATTATCGCGGTCGCTGATTGTGAAGTTGGAGTCGCTCGATGATGCGTCGGTGCGGGCGGTGCTACGGCGGGCGCTGGTGGACGATCGGGGCATCGGGGGGCGGATTACTGCATCGGATGCGGCGATTGACCAGCTGGTGGCATTGTCCGGGGGCGATGCGCGGCGCAGCCTCACGTACCTGGAGGCGGCCGCGGAGTCGGTGCCAGACGGGGGCGAACTGTCGGTGGACGTGGTGGCTGCGAACATTGACCGGGCGGTGGTCCGCTACGACCGGGATGGGGACCAGCATTACGATGTGGCGAGCGCGTTCATTAAGTCGATCCGGGGGTCGGATGTGGATGCGGCGGTGCACTATCTAGCCCGAATGCTGGTGGCGGGGGAGGACCCACGGTTTGTGGCCCGCCGGCTGGTGATCGCGGCCGCGGAGGATGTGGGGTTGGCGGACCCGCAAGCATTATCGGTGGCGGTGGCCGCGGCGCAGGCGGTGCAGTTTATCGGAATGCCGGAGGCACGGATTCCCCTGGCGGAGGCCACAATTTATCTAGCGACCGCACCAAAATCGAATGCGGCGTATGTGGCTATTGACCAGGCAATAGGGGATGTGCGGGCGGCAAAATCCGGGGTGGTGCCGCCGCACTTGCGGGACGGGCATTACGCCGGTGCCCAGGATTTAGGGAATGCGGTGGGGTATGTGTATCCGCACGACGATCCCCACGGGGTGGTGGCGCAACAGTATTTACCCGACAGTTTGGCCGGGGTGACATATTACCAGCCGACGATGCGGGGAAACGAGGGCCGCTTGGCTGGGGTCGTCGAAAAGCTACGAGCATTAATTCGGGGCAAGGTGCTAAAGTAACCAAATTGTGTGCCTCTAGACCATGGGTGTGGGGGCGAAGCTGGACAATAGTGTAAGGACTTTAACCACCGTGCAGACTCACGAGATTCGGGAACGTTTCACTCATCATTTTGTTAAGGCTGGGCATGAGGCGGTACCCAGCGCGTCGTTGATTCTTGACGACCCCAACCTGTTGTTTGTCAATGCGGGCATGGTGCCGTTTAAGCCGTATTTCTTGGGTCAGCAGACGCCGCCATTTCCCAACGGCACCGCCACAAGCATCCAAAAATGTGTTCGAACTTTGGATATTGAGGAAGTTGGTATTACCACCCGCCACAACACATTCTTCCAAATGGCCGGCAACTTTTCCTTCGGCCAATACTTCAAAGAAGGCGCCATCACCCATGCCTGGTCGCTCCTGACCAACCCCATCGACGAAGGCGGCTACGGTTTCGACCCCGAAAAAATTTGGGTCACCGTGTACCTTGACGACGACGAAGCCGCCAACATTTGGGAAAACGTAGTCGGCATCCCCTCAGAACGCATCCAACGCCTCGGAATGGCCGACAACTTCTGGTCCATGGGCATCCCCGGCCCCTGTGGGCCCTCCTCCGAAATCTACTACGATCGTGGCCCCGAATACGGCAACGAAGGCGGCCCAGCCGTCGACGATTCCCGCTACCTGGAAATCTGGAACCTCGTGTTCATGGAGAAAGAACGCGGCGCCGGCATCGGCAAAGACAACTTCGAAATCCTCGGCTCCCTGCCGAAGAAAAACATCGACACCGGCATGGGCGTCGAACGAATCGCCTGCCTCCTCCAAGGCGTCGACAACGTGTATGAAACCGACCTCCTGCGGCCCGTCATCGACGAAGCCCAACGCCTCACCGGCGCCGCCTACGGCGCCAACCACGAAAACGACATCAGGTTCCGGGTCATTGCCGACCACTCCCGCACCGCCATGATGCTCATCCTCGACGGTGTCACCCCCGGCAACGAAGGTCGCGGCTACATCCTGCGCCGACTCCTGCGGCGCATCATCCGATCCGCCCGGCTCCTCGGCGCCACCGGCAAAACCATGGAAAGCTTCATGAACACCATCATGGACACCATGACCCCCTCCTACCCAGAAATCGCCGACAACCGGGAACGCATCCAACGCGTCGCAGTCACCGAAGAAACCGCCTTCCTGAAAACCCTCGAATCCGGCACCGAACTCTTCGAAACCACGGCAGCAAAAATCAAACAAGAAGGCAAAACCACCGTCACCGGCGCGGACGCCTTCGCCCTGCACGACACCTATGGGTTCCCCATCGACCTCACCCTAGAAATGGCCGCCGAAGCCGGGCTACAAGTCGACACCGAAGGCTTCGACACCCTCATGGCCGAACAACGAGCCCGGGCCAAAGCCGACTCCCAGGCGAAAAAACACGGGCACACAGACCTGTCCATCTACCGCTACTGGGTAGACAACCACCCCACCGAATTCATCGGCTACGACGAACTCACCGCCCAAGCCCACGTGATCGGCCTGCTCAGCGACGGCAAAAAAGTATCCGAAATATCAGCCGGCCACGACGTTGAGGTCATCCTCGACGCCTCCACCTTCTACGCCGAAGCCGGCGGCCAAATCGGCGACCGCGGCACCATGACCCTGGGCGATAGCCTGCTCCGGGTCAACGACGTACAAAAAATCGGCAAAAAACTCTGGGTCCACCGGGCCACCGTGGAATCTGGCGGCTTCGCCCTCGGCGACACCGTCACCGCAGCCGTCGACCCCAC
>CAJZGD010000058.1 GCA_915275065.1 uncultured Corynebacterium sp.
CCGCCGATAGTTCTTCCCCGATGCTTTTGCCGCCGGGTGTTCTGCGGGGTTTCCTGAGTCCGACACGATTAGTTATTCACGCGAGACAGGTACGAACCGTCACGGGTATCAACCTTCACCACGTTACCGGTCTCAATGAACAAGGGGACCTGAATCTCGGCGCCGGTCTCTAAGGTGGCGGGTTTCGTGCCACCACTGGAGCGGTCGCCCTGGAGCCCGGGTTCGGTGTGCGATACCGTCAGGTCCAGGGAGATCGGCAGTTCAGCGAAGAGTGGTTCGCCCTCGTGGAACGACACCTGCACAGTGGTGTTTTCCAGCAGGAACTTAGCAGCGTTGCCGAAAATGTGTTCGGCTAGCTCTAATTGTTCGTAGGTTTTTTCGTCCATGACCACATAGGAAGAGCCATCATGGTATAGGTAGGTCATGTCCCGACGATCCACGGTGGCGGTCTCAACCTTGACCCCGGCGTTGAAGGTTTTGTCGGTCACCTTGCCGGTCACAACGTCCTTCAACTTGGTGCGCACGAAAGCGGGCCCCTTACCCGGTTTCACGTGCTGGAATTCCACAATTTGCTGGAGTTTATTGTCGATCTTGAGCACAAGACCATTCTTGAAATCAGCGGTTGTTGCCACGCTGGGTACTTCCTTCATGGTTGAGTTATTGATAGAACGCATAAAAACCGATACACGGTTTTCCAACGTAGCAAGGGTACACCACCGCTGACAGTTGGTGCCAACTACACGATCGTGAGGTCTTTCACCAAATGCGTCAGATTTTCGGCTTGACCTGCAGTAATGACGAGGGTGTCTTCGATACGTACCCCGCCTTTGCCGGGCACGTAAATGCCGGGCTCCACGGTAAGCGTCATGCCTTCGACAAGTTCACCCTGCCCCGAGGCGGCGGCGTAGGGGGATTCGTGCAGGTCCAGGCCCACGCCGTGACCGGTGGAGTGCACGAAGTATTCGCCGTAGCCGGCGTCGGTAATGATGTCGCGGCAGGCTTTGTCCACGTCGGAAAGTTTCGCGCCGGGGATGGCGGCGGCCACGCCCGCGAGCTGGGCTTTCAGCACAATGTTGTAGATTTCCGTGGCGAAGTCGTCGGCGTGGCCGATGACCACGGTGCGGGTGGTGTCGGAGTTGTAGCCGGCGGCGTGGGCGCCGAAGTCAACGGTGACGATATCGCCTTCTTCGAGCACTCGGGCGCCGGGTTCGTGGTGGGGCATGGCGGAGTTCGGCCCGGAGGCAACGATGGTTTCGAAGCTGGTGCGTTCCGCACCGTGGAGGCGCATTTTGTATTCCAGGTCGGCGGCCACTTCCGTTTCGGTGCGGCCGGCCCGAATGAGGTTTTCGTCGATAAGCTCCTGGAATGCGGTATTGGCGATCACCGCGACCTCGCGGAGTCGCTCTAGCTCGTAGGGTTCTTTGACGAGTCGGATGTCTTCGATGACGCCGCTGATGGGCACGAGGGTGACGTCTTCGCCGGCGGCTTTTTCCAGGCTTTGCAGCTGCGATACGGACACGAAGTCGGCTTCAAACCCGACGCGTTTTGGACCTGTGACGGTGGCGAGCAGGTCGGGGCCTACCGCGCGGGCGTTGAGGGCCTTAATGTCGGGTACCTCGGCGGCGATTTGGGTGAGATACCGGCCGTCTGTGGCGATCTGCGCCTCTAGGTCCTTGTGGAGCAGTAATGCGCCGTTGGATCCCGAGAACCCCGACAAGTAGCGCACATGCGTCAGGTGGGTGACGAGCATGGCGTCAACGCGTTGCGCTGCGAGTTTTGCGGATAGGGCGCGGCGGCGGGACAGGAATCGGGTGTCGGATAAAGGCATAATGTCACTCCTAATGAAAAACTTATTTTTCAGCTAAGAAGCACATTACACCGCTTATCGACGTGCGAAATAATCTATCGCTAACCGGTAGCCTTCAACCCCTAAACCTGCGATAACACCCACCGCAATGGGGGACAGTAGGCTTTTCTGCCGGAAGGGTTCCCGGGCGTGCACGTTGGAGATATGCACCTCCACGAACCCGGACGTGTCTGCCACTTCTGCGAGGGCGTCCCGTAACGCCACCGACGTGTGGGTGAACCCGCCCGGGTTGATAATCACCGGCCACCCGTTGTCGGCCGCCTCATGCACCCAGTCGATGAGTTCGCCTTCGTGGTTGGATTGCCGGCACGTCACCTCGATGCCGTGCTGTGCCGCGTGGGTGGTCACCATGTCGGTCACGTCCGCCAGGGTGGTGTGCCCGTACACGTCGGGTTGTCGTTTGCCCAACCGGTTGAGGTTCGGGCCGTTTAACACCATGATATGCATCGCGTTCTTCCCCTTATTTTGCGGAAATCTGCTGGTAGGCAGCCTCAAGTTCGGCTTTGGTGGCGTCGGTGATGCGGGTGCACTCCCCCACCTTGGTGAGGGCCACAAACCGGATCTTGCCGTCCCGGTTTTTCTTATCCCGCGTCATGCCCTGATATAACCGGTCAAATTCGCCGGGCTTATAGCTGGTGGGCAGGCCGACGCTCGACAAAATGTTGGCGTGGCGCGCCACTAGCTCCGCGTTGATCAGGCCTCGGGCGTGGCTGAGGTTGGCGATGAACATCATGCCCACCGCCACCGCGTTGCCGTGCCGCCAGGCGAACTGCTCATTGAGTTCGACCGCGTGCCCGAAGGTGTGCCCATAGTTGAGGATTTCCCGCAGCCCGGATTCTTTCAGGTCCTCCCCCACCACGGATGCTTTCACCGCCACCGACCGGCGGATGAGTTCCGGCAGGTAGCCGCCATCGGTAACCCGCAGGCAGGCGGCCGGGTCGGTTTCGTAGCGTTGCAGGATCACCGGGTCGGCGATGAACCCGGTCTTGATGATCTCCGCGGAGCCCGCCACAATTTCCCCCTCGGGGAGGGTGGCCAACATATCCAGGTCGATGAAGACCGCCGCCGGCTCGTGGAAGGCACCCACCAGGTTTTTGCCCGCGGCAGTGTTCACCCCGGTTTTCCCGCCCACCGCGGCATCGACCATGGCCAGCAGGGTTGTGGGCACCTGGATCACCCGCACGCCCCGCATCCAGGATGCGGCAACGAAACCGGCCAGGTCGGTGGCGGCTCCCCCACCAATGCCGATCACCACATCCCGGCGGCCGAATGCTTTCTCCCCCAACTCGTTCCAGCAGTTTTCCGCCACCGCGAGGGTTTTGCCGGATTCGGCGTCGGGGATCTCAATGATGGTTGGGGTGATGCCGCGGGTTTTGGCGGCTTCGGCCAGGGCGGTGGCGTAGCCGGCCAGGGCCGGTTGGGTGATAATGGCGATCTGGGTGGGGTGAAGTTCGGCGGCGAAATCGGTGATGGTGCCGGCAAGATCATGCCCAATGGTGACGGTGTATGGGCTGGGTCCGGTCACGTCAACGGTGGTGACGGCTGCGGTAGCGGGATTATCGGGGGTGCTCATGCGTGGTTCCTTCCATGCCATGGGCCTTGAGATAGATGAACAATGTGTGGTGGCGTCTCGCCTGGCTGGATTCGCCGGCATGTCGCCGATGGTGCTCTAGCAGGCGGTGGTCTCAAGATATGCCATTATATCGGCCACGAGTTGCTGTGGGGTGCGTTTGTCGGTGGATACATGCAGGTCAGCCACCTGGGAGTAGAAGGGTCGCCGGGTTGCCAGCAGCTTCGTGAAGTGCGCCAGGGGGTCTTCGGCTGCTAATACTGGCCGGCTGTCGTCGCCTTGGGTGCGGCGCACGCCTTCTTCCGCACTCATGTCAATCCACACCACTGGATGCTCCACGAGCAGGTTCCGATTCGATTCAGTAAGCACCGCCCCGCCGCCCAGGCTGATGACCCCCCGTTGTTGCAGGGCTGCCGCCACCTGTTCGGCCTCTAATCTACGGAACTCCGGCTCGCCCAGCTCGCTGAATACCGTGCCGCAGGTTTTGCCGGTCGCCTCTTCGATCATGTGGTCCGTATCGATGAGTACCGTGTTGAGGGTGTGCGCCAGCCGGCGGCCAATGGTTGTTTTACCGGCACCCGGCGGACCGACCAGCACCACGTGCGGTTTTAAGTGTTGCACTTACTCATCAACTCCTCTTGTGTAGGTTTTATGCTCGCTGGGTTTCAGTTCACGTCGTCTGGAAACTGCACCCGGCGGGCCACATGTTCTTGATAAGCCGCAATATTACGCTGTGTTTCCCCCAACGAGTCGCCGCCGAATTTTTGCAGTACCGCCCGAGCCACCACCAGGGCCACCATGGCTTCTGCTACCACCCCGGCTGCCGGTACCGCACACACGTCCGAACGCTGGTGAATTCCGGTTGCGGGTTTTCCGGTGGCCATGTCCACGGATTTCAGGGCCCGCGGCACGGTGGAAATTGGTTTCATGGCGGCACGCACCCGGAGGGTTTCCCCGTTGGTCATGCCCCCTTCCAGCCCGCCGGCCCGGTTGGTGGTACGGGTCAGAGTGTGACCAGATCGGATGATTTCATCGTGGGCTTCGGAGCCGCGGCGGCGGGCTTCAGCAAACCCATCACCGATTTCTACGCCCTTGATGGCCTGGATGCTCATGAGGGCGGCCGCGAGCTGGGCGTCGAGCCGGTCGTCGCCGCTGATGTGCGACCCCAATCCGATGGGGAGCCCGGAAACGATGACTTCCACGATGCCGCCCAGGGTGTCGCCGGCTTTCTTGGCTGCTTCGATTTCGGCGATCATGGATTCTTCGGCGGCTTGGCCTTCCGGCGTGGCAGTGTTCGCGCGAACCGGGGAGGCATCAATCGCACCAAGGTCATCGAACGTGGGTTCGGGACCATCGTAAGGGTTCGAACGCCCAATCGAAATAACGTGGGAGAACACTTCCACCCCCAGGGTTGCGCGCAAGAGGTTTCGGGCGGCGGTGGCGGCAGCGACCCGGGCGGCGGTTTCGCGGGCGGAGGCGCGTTCTAGGATGGGCCGGGCTTCATCGAAGTCGTATTTGAGCATGCCGGCGAAATCGGCGTGTCCGGGGCGGGGTCGGGTGAGTTTCGCGCCCCGACCGGAGTCAAGCGCCGAGGCGGCCTCGGGGTCGGTTGGGTCGATGGGGTCGGCGGACATGAGGGTGGTCCACTTGGGCCATTCACTATTGCCAATCATGATGGCGATGGGACTGCCCAGGGTTTCGCCGTGGCGCACGCCGCCGAGTATGGTGACCGCGTCGGCTTCGAATTTCATGCGGGCGCCCCGACCATAGCCGAGTCGGCGGCGAGCCAATTGGGTGGCTATGTCCGTGGTGGTAAGCGACACCCCGCTTGGCATGTGTTCCACCATGGCGATGAGTGCTTGTCCGTGGGATTCTCCTGATGTTGACCAGCGCAGCATGAAGGCAATTATGACATGTGCTGGTGGATTTTCATGCTTTTACCCCCTATCGAAGTGGATAAAAGTGCTTGACGCTGGGTGGCAGGCAAGAACGATGATGCATCCTAGAATCATGGCAGGCCCGTGAGGTATCTTGGTTCGTTTAAAAACCATGGCTCCCACCAGGGTGAGCATTTGTGCAAGAAAAATGGCGGTGAACACGGGCCAAATGCCGTCGGCCCCAATGATGATCCCCAGGCTGGGGGCGAGTTTGATATCGCCGCCACCGATACCACCGGCCAGCAGGGCGATCATGAAATAGAGGAGAAACCAGACCAGCCCGCCAAAAAGCGCAATATAGTTCAGGCGGGCGGCAATAATAATGAGGCAGCACAAAACCGGCATGGTGAGGTTGTCGGGAAGTCGCTGGTATTTCAGGTCGTACCAGCACAACGCCAGGGCCCAGGCTGCGCCGATGACTATTGTGACAGCGGGCCACATGATGTGAGTGCCCCCCACATGGCTTCGCGGGGGGCAGGGTATCCGGTGAATTGTTCGAATTGGCCATAGGCCTGGTGCGCAAGCATGACGTGCCCACCAACCGCGGGCAGGTGCCGGTTACGGGCCGCGGTCACAAGGGGGGTGGGCCAGGGGTCGTAAATGACGTCAAGAAGTGGCGCCTGCGCTAGCTTATCGACGTGCTCCGCTATCCCCGCAGCGGGCACGGTGGAAATAATCACGTCCGCGGTTGCGCAGGTGGTGGATATAGTGTCGTCATAGGGGACGAAATCAACCTGGAGGCCAACGGCAGCAATGAGATCGGCCAGTTCCCGGCTGCGGTCGCTGCGGTTGATGATGGTGACGTGGGATACGCCAAGTTCCGCAAGCGCCCACAGGGCGGGGCGAGCGGTGCCACCGGCACCAATGATGACGGCGGTTCCGAGATGGGGGCTGGGGGCGTCGAAAAGCGTGCGGATGGCACCGGTTACGCCGTCGCAATCAGTGTTGTCGGCACGCCAACCATCACCATTGCGTACCAGGGTATTGGCCGAGCCTATGAGTCGGGCACGGTCGGTGATTTCAGTTGCGACGGCAAGCGCCGCAAATTTTCCGGGCATAGTCACAGAAAAACCCCGAAATGATGCGTCGGCACTAACCACTACTTGGGGTAGTTCGTGCTCGTCACATTCAATTCGGGTGTATTCCCATTGTGTTAACCCCAGCGCCCGGTAGCCCGCATTGTGCAGGAGTGGGGAGAGGGAATGGGCGATGGGTTTACCTAGAACCGCGGCTTGATGGCGTGCCATGAAAAGTCCTTGTGGAAAATCTTATAGGAATAGGTTTTCTTCAGAACTTTAGCGCACCGTCAGCGCCGCGGTTACTTTTTTCACCGCGCGCCGCTATATCAAGGTGCTAGCTGCTGCGGGAGAACAGGCCACCACCGGTGGAGCCGCCCTGGGAGTGGGAGTTGCCGTTCCCACCGCCAGCGCCGGAGCTGTTGCCGGTGGAGCCACCGGTAATGCGCTGGAACAGGTTGGACACCACCTTGACGATGCCGCCCAGGCCAATGACTGCGGCAACGACGCCGAGCAGGCCACCGGAGCCGGCCAGGGAGCCTTGAGCTTGGGACTTGCCGTTGCTGTTGCCATTGCCACCACCAATGGAGCCGCTGTTGCCGCCGCCAATGGAGCCATTATTGCCGTTGTTGCTGCCGCACTTGCCGTCGCTCTTGCCCTTGTCGCACTTCGGGGGCTGCTCAGAGTCGGAAGTCTTCGGGGTGTCGGTAGCAGTTGGTGGGGTGCTGGTCGACGTGGACGGAGTGTCCGTCTTGGTCGGAGGCGTATCGGTAGACGTCTTCGGCGTGTCCGTCTTCGTCGGCGGAGTATCGGTCTTCGTCGGCGGAGTATCCGTGGAGGTCTTCGGCGTATCCGTCTTGGTTGGCGGCGTATCCGTAGAAGTCGGCGGGGTGTCGGTGGACGTCTTCGGCGTATCCGTCTTCGACGGCGGAGTATCAGTCTTCGACGGAGGCGTATCTGTGGACGTTGGTGGAGTGTCCGTCTTCGACGGAGGCGTATCCGTCTTCGTCGGTGGGGTGTCCGTCTTGGTGGGCGGCGTATCCGTGGACGTTGGTGGAGTATCGGTCTTCGACGGAGGCGTATCAGTCTTCGTGGGAGGCGTATCCGTAGAAGTTGGCGGGGTGTCCGTCTTGGTTGGCGGTGTGTTGGTCGACGTTGACGGGGTATCGGTCTTCGTCGGCGGAGTCTTGGTTTCGTCACCACCGGAACGACGGATGGAACCATCGTCGATGTGGATGAAGTCGGTAGGCATATCGGGGCCGCGAGTAATGATCTTCCGAACCACCATGCCTTCCCGCTGGCTGTCCCAGGTCACTTCGATCGAGCCGTCAGCGTTGACCTTCTCAACAACGCCAACATGGCCTTCGTTATGACCCCAGTAGGTAGCGGTCCATTGTTGGTTCCAGTAGGCCACAGCCCCCACGGTGGGAGTCTTATCCTTATGGCCGGGTGCCCGGTGAATCCATTGCGAAGCGTCGCCCCAGCTTGCTTGGTCATGCATGCCGCCTTTAGCCAGTCGATAAGCAACGTAGCGGGAGCAGCTGTGATTGCCGTTATTTCCTGGGTAGCGAGTATCCGCCCAGGTACCAGTGCGCTCACCATAGCCGCTGAAGGTCAAGCAGCTATAGCTGCCCTTGACCTGGCACAAAGTGCGTGGCTCAGCGGTGGCAACCTGTGCTTGCTGGGCCACCAGCATAATGCCGGCAGCCGCAGCCAAAACACGGCGAGCGGTGCGATGTCGAGAGTTTTTCCCCATTGAAAAAGCCCTTCCTTAATGAAGATGAATGACACATCCGAATGACAGTGGATGAAGTTTTGTTGGCCAACGACCTGATAGTCGCATAGGAGAAAAGCGTTTTTCAATGGGTACTTTCACATACGGGGGTGCCTAAAAACACCAGGTAAACATAAACTTTATCAACACTTGTGCAGTTTGTAAGTATAAAAGAAGGGGAGCCTGAAACGTCGAAAAGTAAAAAGTGCTATTTATATAATGTAACTCTTATACTGATTCATATAATTAAATCTTTATTGATGACAAATCCGCTATTCATTAAATTTTCCTCGTGGTAAATGGGAACTAGTCCGACAGCAAGATGAAAAAAATTTCACTTATTTATAGGTAGCTGGAAAAATTTTTTTCTAAAAAGTTAGTCATAACAGATACATACGCTATAAGAATAATTAGCACTTTTGCCACATTAATCCCAGGTAATTCCGCCCCAGCGCTGGTCATGACCTTGCCACTTTCTAACCATTAGCTAAAGACATGATAATAAAATCCATTATTACCCCTTATAGGGCACATACCCCCATTCCCCACCGCCCGGGGCGGAAACCGCGAAACGAGGACCGCACCGGAATAAACCGGCACAGTCCTCGTCGCCATAATAACTGGTCAGACCACCTACGGGCTATTGGCGCCTGGAGTTCAGCACGTCACCCTTTTGCGCTTCCTCCACCGCAGCCAGATGCTGCTCATATGTGTCAGAGAATACCGTTCGACCATTCTTGTCAACCGTCACGAAGAACAGCCACTTGCCTTCCTCTGGGCTTTCCATTGCCTCAATCGCCTTGATTGACGCCGACGCAATGGGGGTTTCCGGCAGGCCTTCCTTCGCGTACGTGTTCCATGGGGTCTGCCGGTTCCGGTCCGCATCGGTGGTAGCAACCTCAACCTCGGGCAGATCGTAGTTCACCGTGGAGTCGAACTCTAGTTTCATTGGCTTGTGCAACCGATTGAGGATTACGCGGGCGACCTTACCGAAGTCATTTGCCGGTGCTTCCCGCTCCACAAGCGATGCTGCCGTCAATAACTCGTAGGGACTTAGTCCAATCGCCTGGGCTCGACTCTCGATATTAGTCTTCTCGTATTCCTGGGCGGACTTAGTAATAAGGTCCTTGAGGATCGCCTTGGCGTCACTCTTGGGATCAATCGTGTACTCGCCCGGCGCGATCAAACCTTCCAAGCGTTTCGGGTCAGCCCCGCGGCGGGTTACTGGATCAATTGCCCAGGCTGGAACCCCTAATTCTTGCAGATTAGCTGTCGAGGCTTCTTGTTGGAGTGCTTCGACGGTGATGCAATGGTCGGAGTTTTCGAAGCACGTTACTTTGGAAATCTTGGAGAAGATGCCGTAGCGTACATCGTTTTCGCCGCCGCCGACACCTTTAACGTCCATGAGTCCATCGCCGCCGTTGACCGCGAGTGCTTCAATTTTGTTCTTGGGATCAAGGAGTGCCGCAAGGGCGGATTTCACGCTCATTTCGCGTTGCAGACGGTACACCCCGGGTTTGAAATTGCTCGCATTAGGGTTGTTATATGTCGCCGTTTGGAACACAGATTCGTTTGCGATAATGCCCCGTTGTTTCAGTTCTGGCCCTAGTTCGGAGAGGGTTTGGCCATCTTTCACTGTGATGAGTTCGTATTGGCCGTTGCCGCTCCCCTTATAGTCACGCGTCGAGGTGGTAGCTAACTGTGTGCCTATGTATATTGCAGCTCCGAGAAGAAGAATCAAGGAAGCGAGCAGGACTGCTGCGCCACGTTGACGTCGCTTGACGTATTTCACCTTGCGCATAAGTATTCGAGGCTCTCCTTGTGTTTGATAACTTTTCCGTTACGATTTTACTGTTCTTGGTGTTGTGGTGCTGACAGGGGTGGTGTCCTGTGCAGATAATTCGTTCGTCCGTCGAGCCAAGATTGCAGAATCTCCACGGCAGCGGCTTGATCGATGATTTTTCGGCCGGATTTTTCGCTAACCCCACTCGCGCGTAGTGCCTGATGTGCTACTACGGTTGATAGCCGTTCATCGGCCATTCGGACGGGGATTGATAACTCTAGTCCTTTGATGCGGCGGTTGATGCGGAAGGCGATTTCTTTGGCGTGTTTGACGCTTTTGGAGCCATTGCCTTTGAGGTCGCGTGGTAGGCCGACGATGACTTCAACAACGTTGTTGTCTGTGATGAGGGTGATGAGTCGTTCGATGTCGGATTTGTCGCGGTCTTTGAATCCGGTTTCGCGTTTGATGGTTTCTAGGGGCATGGCGAGGGTGGCGTCGGTTCCAGAGAGTGCGACACCGATGCGCACGGTTCCTACGTCGACGCCGAGGCGACGTCCGGGCCCGGGGTCATGAACGCCGGGTTGGTCTGGGGTTATCGGTGCCATGCGTAGCCTTTCTTGGTGGGTGTGGGGGTAAAAGGTTATGAGCCGATAGTTAACCGTACTCGAATATTGTGACTGTGGAGTACATTATGGGCGAATTGGGGAAAGCCCGTGGTGTGGCGGTGGTAATGCACGCCGCCTATAACCTTAGGCTCTTAGTCTAACGGCGGGGTACTGTTGCAGAAAATCGACGGTGGTGTTTGTGCCTCCTATACCCCCTGTGTGGCAGGTTTTCATAAGGAAAACGGGCGTCCTCCCGTGTGGGAAGAAGCACCCGTTTTGTGCCGTGGGTTAGAGGGCGGCGATGTGGTCCGAGGCGGCTTTCAGGCCTTCAGCTAGGCCGTCGAGGTTGTTGCCGGAGCCTTGGGCCATGTCGGGTTTTCCGCCGCCACGACCGTCGATGTAGGGGTTGAGGGTTTTCACGATGGTGCCGGCGTTTGCGCCGCGGGCGATGGCTTCTTTGGTTGCGGCTACGACGAATGGTACTTTGCCGTCGCTTGTCGACGATGCGAGGAGCACCACCCCGGCTTCCCCGGCGAGGTGGTTTTTCACATCTGCCGCTAGGGTGCGCAGGTCACCAGCGGTGGTGCCGTCGGGGAGTACCGCGGATGCCACGGTGATGCCGTTGGGCAGGTGGGCGCAGGCCACCAGGCGGCTGCCTTGGGCGAGGAGTTCGGCTTTGCGGAGGTTTTCGATGGTTTTTTCCGCTTCTTTGAGTTTTGTTGTGAGTTGGGCGATGCGGTCTGGTACTTCCGCGGATGGTGCTTTGAGTGCGGAGGCCAGGCCGGCCACGAGGGCGCGTTCCTTGCTGAGGTATTTGAAGGAGTCCAGGCCGGAGTAGGCTTCGATGCGGCGGGCCCCGGAGCCGATGGAGGATTCACCCAGGATGGATACGGGCCCGATTTGGGAGGAGTGGGCGACGTGGGTGCCGCCGCAGAGTTCCATGCTGAAGGGGCCGCCGATTTCGACGACGCGCACCATGCTGCCGTAGTTTTCGCCAAAGAGGGCCATTGCGCCCATGGCTTTGGCTTCGTCCAGGGTGGTTTCGATGGTGTTGACTTGCCAGTCGGCGTCTACTGCCTGGTTGGTGATGAGTTCGATGTGTTCTAACTGTTCCGGGGTGAGTTGTTCCGTGTAGTTGAAGTCGAACCGTAGGTAGCCGGGTTTGTTCATGGAGCCGGCCTGGACGGCGGTGGGGCCTAGGACTTCGCGGAGGGCGGCGTGAATCAGGTGGGTGGCGGAGTGTGCTTGGCGGGCGGCGTGCCGCCAG
>CAJZGD010000059.1 GCA_915275065.1 uncultured Corynebacterium sp.
GGCGGCGGCGGAACGCCGGCGCACCCGCAAGTGGGGGCCCCGCACATTAGACGTAGACATCATTCAAGTGATCGACGCCAATGGTGTCGAACTGGTGTCCGAGGACCCAGAGTTGATTTTGCCGCATCCCTGGGCGCAGCACCGGGCGTTTGTATTGGTGCCCTGGTTCGCGGCCGACCCGGAGGCCCAGTTACTGGGGGTTCCGGTGCGGGAGATCGTCGAAAAGCTCGATATTGCGGACGTAGAGGCGGTGGTTGAAGCGTGAAAACTACCTCAATAACCGCTCTCGTGGGGGTGGGCGGATTTTGCGCCGCCGCCACATTGATTGTGATACAAAACCTTTATAATGTTATGTCCACTGTCCCCATCTCTGTGGGGCTCACGCTCCTCATTATGGCGGTCTTGTGCTGCATGTTAGCCTGGCGGGTCAAAGGGCAAATCAAAGAAAATCGAATCGGTTTTGATCGCAGCCAACTAGAACCCACCCGGGTGGCAACTTTTCTTATCATTGGGAAAACATCAGCGTGGACGGGGGCAATTTTTTCCGGAATTTATGTAGGCATGGGAGTGTATGTCATTCCCCGGATGGGCGACCTTGTTGCCGCAGCTAACGACGCTCCCGGTGTGATTACCGCTGCCATTGGCGGCGTGGTGTTATGCGTCGCCGGACTGTGGTTAGAACGTGCTTGCGCCGCCCCGCCTCCAACAGATGGTGAAAGTGTCAGGTAGCTTGGTATTTATGAGTGTGCTATCAGAAGACCATGGCTTCGCACAACAGGACGATGCCCCCGCGACCCGCGATACCGGCCAGCTCCTTTTAGTTGGCCTGGTTGTTTTAGCGCTGGCTGCCAGTGTCATCATGATGCTCACTGGCAATATCAACCTGCTGAAAGTCGCGCTGCTCGCCGCATTGTGGGCCGCTGTTTTCGGCATCTTCCTTACGTATTTTTATCGCAATAAACTCAGTGAACAAAAACTAGAACACGAAAACCAGATCGAACAGGCTCGCCTGGCATTCCACGCGGAACAAGCGGCGCGAGAATTAGAATTAGAACAACGAATTACCGAAAAAACTAACGACGCTACACAGGAGACCCTCGACAAGATCAAGGATCAATTAGACAACCTGCGGAGCCAATTAGAAATGCTCTCTGGGGTGAGCTTTGAAGAACCCACCATGATTAGGGCCGAAGCACACCGAATCAAAGAGATGAAAGAAATCAGTGCTAGCGACGGTGTGGATTATGGTCCCGTGGAATTTGGTGCCACCACACCCGAGCCGGAAATGGTCGAGGAGTACCGTAACCCCGATGATGTTCCGGCAGAGTCCGAGCAGTTCAATAACGCCAGGTTTGGGACTTATCCCACCTTTACCGGCTCTGGCAGCAATGCCACGGACATGACCGACGTCTTTAGTCATGTCCCGGATCCCGAACCCGAATTCGATCCTAATGCCGAGTGGGATGAGTCCAAACACTTTAGCGAATTCCCGGTCGAAACTGCCACGAATAACTCCAATGTGGAAGACTCCGCTGTGGACGGCGAGCCTGTTCCCACCGACTATGATCTTCCCAGTTATAGCACCTGGGAGGGCAGCGGTTACGCCGCGGAAAACTCCGAAGAGGCCGAGGTGGAAGAACCCACCGGATCGTTCCCGGCAGGTGCCAGTACCAGCGGTACTAGCAGTGGCGCCCATTCCAGCCCCGATACTTCCAGCGCGTCTACCAGCGGTTATGGTGCCGACTTCAGTGCAGCCCGCCTGCAAAACATTTATGGTCGAAGCACGGCTTCCTCCCAAAAGTCCCAAGATGCCCAAGAGTCGCAAACTTCGGGCCGCGTAAGCCACAGGGGTAGCGATTCCTTTGCATTCGGGAATTCCAGCAATACGGCGAACACTAGCACCAATGAAGCCGACAGCCGCGACACCACCAGCACCCGCAGCAATGATGCTAATACCCCCAATCGGGCGACCTATCCGAATTTCGCCATGCCTAGTGGCTCACAGGAGAGCTCTGACTACTCCGGCTCGATTCATGACAATCGGGGCAGCCACCGCAGCGGCGGGCATTCCGCGGACTCCAACCAGACCGGCTTCAGCTACTCCAACTATGGATCCGGCGGATATTCTTCCTCCGGCTACTCCACCCCGGCAGCCGATTCGAATAATGATTCGGCTGCCACGGTATACGACTCTTCCGGTTCGTCGGGTTCGTCGTATACCTCCCCGAACTGGTCGTCGACAAGCTCGGCGGTGGGGGATTCTGTAACCACCGACTCCACGGACTCCACCGATTCCACTGGCCGTCAGCAAGACACCGGCAGTTGGCGGCAGCGAGTGGCCGCCGGCTCCGGCTCTAGCTCGGGCGAGGGCGGCGGGTGGCGTCGTAAGCCAAGCGAATCCGAGCCGGAGCCCCAAAACCATCGGGGCTCGCATCGGCGACCCGAACAAGAAGACGAAGACACGCGGCACGGCCGGCGGCGTCGGGACGAAAGTGGCGGGCTGAGCGTCGCGGACCTGCTGCGGCGAAATGATGGCTAATGGCCCAGCGACCATACCGCAGGCCGCCTAGGTTACGCATCGCAAAACTCGGGGTCATACCTGATGGTGCCGAGTTCCTGCGAGGACTAAAAGCCCAGGGGCATGAAGTATTCGAGGGCCCACATGCCGTGTCGCAGGCCGACATGGTTGTTTTCAATGCGCGTGCTGTGGATTCGCTCACGCCACTGGTGCGGCCCGGGCAAATTCTTATCCTGATCGATTTCCACCATTCGCTTGAGGCACTGGCACCGTTGGCGGCCCAGGGCTGTCACACAATTGTGCTCATGCCATTGGCGCCCAACCGCTATGCTTTCCTGGCGGACCAGGAAATATCGACTGTCGTCATGGAGCTCCTCACCACGGAATTAGCAAGCCTGTGTGAGCATGTTCCCTCGGAGCGGCATCAGGGATTCGTTGCCGGTTTTGTGCTCAGCCAGCTTGCCGGCGAGGTGTATCAGCTTGGCGCCATGTTGCAAGACCCCAGCGGAAACTCGGCGAGCAGCATGCTTGGCCCCAATTCCGAACTGACCGAACCGACCGGACCTGTCAGGCAAGACTTGCCGTCGTGGCTGTCAATCAACCCCCACCAGCCCAAGCCGCAGGATCCGCAAGAGCATCCTCTTGCCGACACCGATGCTGCTGCGCAATCCGGGCAACCCCAACAAGCCGCACAGTCGCTGCTGCCCGAGCAGCTTTGCAACAAACAGATTCTCGCCTGGTGTGCCGAGGCGCTGCCCACTGACCACGCACGTTCCGTGTTTTACACCCTGCTCCACTATGGTTTGTCTCAACACAACACCACGCCACCAGATCTTGTGGCGTGGGCAAAGAACCAACAGGAGCAGCACGGTGGCCTTTGAGCGTCGACAAGCAACACGCATAACCAGCGCCCGTCACATAACAATGCTGGCGAGCGCCATGAAAAAACGGGGCACGCCCGTGGTGCTCGTCCCATTCACCACCAGCATCCACGCCGGCCATCGCGCCCTGGTCCGCGCCGCCCAACGAATTCCCGGCGCACTAGTCATTGTTGCTATCCATCCCGATGTTGACTGCACTCCGCTTGTCGACGCCCGGGTGGACGCGATCTTCACCTACACGGATGCCGAACTGTGGCCCAGCGGCCCCCGAACGCTGGTGGACAGCCCGCTGAGTCAAGCCGCCGGTGGCGACGGCGATAGCGTGGCAGTCACCCGGATCATGACGCTCTTGGGAATCATTGGTCCCACGGATTTAGTGTTGGGGGAGAAGAACATTCGCCAGCTGGTTCAGGTGCAGCAGGCGATCACCGATCTGCATTACCCGGTGGTGGTGCACGAAGTGCCGACGGTGCGCACCTCGGAGGGGTTGCCAGTCTCGAATCGTTATGGGGTTATTCCGCCCGCGGCTCATGACCAGGCGGTGGCGGTGTCGGCCAGCCTGATTGCGGGGATGTATGCGGCGCAAGACGGCGCTGCCGCGATCCTGGTGGCGGCCCACGCGGTGTTGGTGGCGGCTGGGGTGGAGCCGGATGAGCTGGCGCTCTATTCGCTCATGCTGGGCCCGGCCCCGGAGTCAGCCCCAGAGGCGGGGGATGCTCGCCTGGTGGTGACCGCCACGGTGGGCGGGGTGCGCATTACTGACAGCGTGCGAGTGGTCCTGGGGGCCAAGCCGTGCTGACCTGCTCTTTGGCCAGCCGGGTAACTCACGCTCCCTGATTCCCGCTAGCGCCGGCTGGTGGGTTATTTGGGCAGTTGTTCCATTTCAGCCCTGGTAGGCGGGTTAGCGCCGACCCGGGTGCAGGTCACAGCTGCGGCCCGGGCGGCATAGCTGGCGATTTCCGCCCAGTCTTCACCAACGAACTCCATGGTCTTGCTTCGAACATTCTTTCCCCCGGTGCGGCGGTGAATTTCGGCCAGTAAACATCCTATGACCGTGTCGCCGGCCCCAATGGTGTCGGCCACTTCAATGGCGGGGGCGTTCACTTCGATGGTTTGCCCATTGAAGTGCACAATCAGCCCATCCGGGCCGCAGGTGATTACCTTGATGGGGGCTTCGGGGTGGTCGAGGAATTCCTCTTCTTCGTCGGAAAGCTTGAGCAGGTCGACGGAGGGCAGGAGGGAGTATAGGAAATCGCTGTGGGCTTTGGTGGCGTAGAAGGGCCGAATGTTGGGGTCGAGGGCAATGAATGTGCCGTCTTGGTGTAGGTTTTTCAGGAGGGTGGCGTAGCGGGAGGCGCCGGGTTCGAGGGCGAGGGAGACGGTGCCGAAGCAGGCGATGTCGGTGGTGAGGTCGGTGGGTGGGTCGACAAGCCGGTCGGCGGTGCCGTCGATGTAGAAGGAATAGCAGGCGCTCCCGTCGGGGTTGAGGGAGGTGACGGCTAAGGTGGTGGGTTCTTGGCCGCGCTGCACCAGGGAGGTGTCGACATTTTCGCTGGTGAGGCGGTCAATGAGGGCGTCGCCGAAATTGTCGGTGGATACGCGGGAAAGGAATTGGGTGGGTTCCCCTTGGCGGGCCGCGGTAATGGCTACGTTAAACGGGCCACCACCAAGGGCTGGTGTCAGGGGAAGTAGTCGGGAGTCAGTGTGGGTTGCGGAATGGATGGGTACGAGATCAACAAGGCCTTCGCCGCAGACAGTAATCATGCTTATTAGTTTAATGAGCTGCGGCTGTTGCTGTGGGGTGTTGGTGAAATGTGCTAGGTGCACTATTGTTTAATTGCGTGACTGACGCAAATCAAACTTCAAAGAATCGCCAGATGCCGGAGCAACAACGGATCCGTCGGGAGAAACGGGAGAAGTTGTTGAATTCCGGTGGTGAGGCGTACCCGGTGGTTGTGGATCGCACAATCTCTATCACTGATTTGCGTGATAAGTATGTGGTGTTGGCTGAGGGCGAAAACGAGCCGGAGTCCACGCCTGCCCATGCCGCGCCGGTGACATATTTACGGACCAGGGATGAGACCACTGATGAGGTGGCGATTGCTGGCCGGGTGCTGTTCATTCGTAACACCGGCAAGTTGTGCTTCGCCACCATCCAGGAGGGCAGTGGTACGCAGATTCAGGCAATGCTGTCGTTGGCCGAGGTGGGCGCGGATTTGTTGGCGGCGTGGAAGTCCGATGTGGATTTGGGCGACATCGTGTCGGTGCGGGGCCGGGTGATTGTGTCGAAGCGGGGCGAGCTGTCGGTGCTGGCTTCGTCGTGGCACATGGCGTCGAAGGCCCTGCGGCCGTTGCCGGTGGCGTTCGCCGACATGAGCGAGGACATGCGGGTGCGGTATCGCTACACGGACCTGATCATGCGGGAGAGTGCGCGGGAGAATGCTCTGACCCGGATTAAGGTGATGCGGGCGCTGCGGAATTATTTGGAGTCGCAGGGGTTCCTGGAGGTGGAAACCCCCATGTTGCAGACTTTGCATGGTGGTGCTGCGGCCCGGCCGTTTGTGACGCATTCGAATGCGCTCGATATTGATCTGTATCTGCGGATCGCCCCGGAGCTGTATTTAAAGCGCTGCGTTGTCGGTGGTATCGAACGGGTTTTCGAGGTGAATCGGAATTTCCGTAACGAGGGTGTGGACTCTTCCCACTCCCCGGAGTTCGCCATGCTGGAGACCTACCAGGCGTGGGGCACCTACGATGATTGCGCCGAGCTCATTAAGAACCTGATCCAGGATATCGCCATGGAGGTTTTTGGTTCCACAACGGTGAAGTTGGCGGATGGTTCCAAATATGATCTGGGTGGCGCGGAGTGGCCCACGATCGAAATGTACCCTTCGCTCAATGAGGCATTGCAGCGGAAGTTCCCAGGTCAGCCCGAGGTGACGGTGAATTCGACCGTGGCTGAGCTGCGTGAGATTGCGGACGCCGTCGGCTTGGATGTGCCAGCCAAGGGCGGTTGGGGCCACGGCAAGCTGGTCGAGGAGCTGTGGGAGTTGCTGTGTGAGGATCAGCTGGAAGGGCCGATTTTTGTGCGGAATTTCCCGGTGGAGACCTCCCCCCTGACTCGCCAGCACCGGAGCGAGCCGGGCGTGACGGAGAAGTGGGATTTGTATGTTCGCGGGTTCGAACTGGCTACCGGTTATTCCGAACTTGTTGACCCGGTGATTCAGCGCGAGCGCTTCGAGGACCAGGCCCGTCTGGCTGCGGGCGGCGATGAGGAGGCCATGGCCTTGGATGAGGATTTCCTGGCCGCCATGGAGCAGGGCATGCCGCCGACCGCGGGCGCGGGCATGGGTATCGACCGCCTGCTCATGGCCCTGACTGGTTTGGGTATCCGCGAAACCGTGTTGTTCCCTCTGGTGAAGCCCGAGCGCGACAACTAGCCCCCCGCTTTACGACGCCGCAAGCGTGGGCACCCCATCCCCATCACACATCCCGGTGATGGGGTGCTTTTTGTGGGCGGCGTCGCACGCCGGGCACTGTGCTGCGATATCTGGTTTTTGGGCCGGCTCTGGGTCCTGTTTTGTCCAATATCGCAGCACACATCTTCAGGGAGTGGGGTGAGGGTTGCGGTGTATCGAATTAGTTGGTGGGGCATGCCACGTAAATTCATGTTTCAAGGTTGGGCGCTTAGGGCCCAGGACATCTGACGAGTACTGTGCTGCGTTATTGCCTGTTTTGGGTCTGGATTCGGCCTCTGGGATGAGATAACGCAGCACACACCCCAGGAGCGGGGGCGGGAATGTTGGAGAGTTGGCTCTCTTCCGTCCGTCCCCAGCTTGTCTGACAAGTAGTGTGCTGCGATATCTGGGTTTTGGGTCGGCCCCGAGCCCTGTTTTGTCCAATATCGCAGCACACTACTCGCGGCCCCGGACCTTAGGGCGGGGTGAGGGTGTTGTCCCACGCGCCTGGGCGGGCGTCGAAAAGCGTGAGCTATTTCAGGGATGTCCAGTAGCGGGCGTACTATTTAACTGGATAGAAGGCAGAAGGGAAACGTATGGAGACAGACAATCCAGGGCTCACCAGGGAATCCAAGCTTGTGCTCGGCACCCTCGTGCTTGCTGCGACCGTGATGCTGCTGAACGAGACCACGCTGTCGGTGGCGCTGCCGGTCATCATGGACAGCTTTGGGGTGACCGCCGCCACTGCGCAATGGCTCACCACCGGTTTCATGCTCACCATGGCGGTTGTGATCCCCACCACCGGGTTTATTATCGAGCGGCTCACCACCCGGCAAGTCTTTATCACCGCCTTCGTGTTCTTCCTGGGCGGCACCCTAGTGGCGGCACTCGCCCCCATCTTCCCGGTGCTGCTGGGCGGCCGGGTGCTGCAAGCCGCCGGAACCGCGCTGATCATGCCCCTGCTCATGACCACCGTCATGAATGTGGTGCCCCCTAGCATGCGCGGTTCCTTCGTGGGCATGATGTCCGTCGTGATTTCGCTCGCCCCCGCGTTCGGCCCCACCGTGTCCGGGTTCATCCTCAACTATTTCAGCTGGCATTTCATCTTCTGGTTCATGGTCCCATTCGTGGTATTCAACCTACTGGTGGGGGTAAAATATATCAGTAACGTGGGGGAATCCACCGAAAAACCATTTGATATCATATCGGTGCCATTGGCGGCCATCGGGTTCGGCGGGCTCGTCTACGCGCTCAGCGACATTGAAACCCTCATGGCCGGCAGTTTCGTCCCCATCATTGTGGGTGTGGCCGCCATCATCGCGCTCGTCGCGTTCGTGCTGCGGCAGTTCAGCCTGGGCAAACGCGACCAGGCTTTCCTGGATCTGCGGGTTTTCGCTGTCCCAGGTTTTGCCATCGCCATCGTCCTCGTCATGGTGATCTTCGGCGTCCTCCTCGGAATCGTCACCGTCCTGCCCATCTACCTGCAAAAAGCCCTATTGGTCACCACGGCGGTGTCTGGCCTGGTGGTCATGCCAGGCGGGCTGCTCCAAGGCCTTGCCGCCCCCTTCATTGGTCGGCTCTACGACCGGGTTGGGGTTCGACCCCTCATGATCCCCGGCATTATTGTCGTGGCCATCAGCACCGGGCTTCTCACGTGGGCAGCCTACCAGCGGTTCGGCCCCATCGCCATGGCCATACTGTATGTGCTGTTCGAAGTTGGCATTGCGCTTGCCATCACCCCGCTGTACACCGCGTCGCTAAGCAGCCTGCCCACACACCTGTACAGCCACGGTTCCGCCACCCTATCCACCGCGCAGCAACTCGCCAGCGCCATCGGGGTCGCTATTCTTGTCGCGGTACTCACCCAGCAAACAAACAGCAAGGTAGCGGCCGGTGCTCCGCTTGTCGACGCCACAGCCCACGGCGCAACCAGCGCATTCCTGGTCGCCACCATCTTGGCTGTAGTAGCTGTACTATTAAGCTTCTTCATTAAACAAGCCAAAAACTAGTAGCTGTTCGCTACAGGCGTACACCAACAAAAATCCCCAATCACCAGCAGGAATGGTGCAAAAATTGAGGGCTTTGACGTGCGGCGTGTCTCATAAGCTGGTTCAAAATTATGAACCGCTATAGAGTTGGGAACATTACAACTATTAGTACAGCTTAGGAAGTGAACATGTTCGAGCGTTTTACCGACCGTGCTCGCCGCGTCATTGTGCTGGCACAAGAAGAGGCACGCGGTCTCAACCACAATTACATCGGCACCGAGCACATCCTGCTCGGCCTCATCCACGAAGGCGAAGGCGTGGCCGCTAAAGCCCTGGAATCCATGGGCATTTCTTTGGAAGCCGTGCGTCAAGAAGTAGAAGAAATTATCGGCCAAGGTACCGAGCCTCCGGTAGGCCATATTCCTTTTACCCCCCGCGCTAAGAAAGTCCTGGAACTATCCCTGCGCGAAGGCCTGCAAATGGGCCATAAATACATTGGCACCGAATTCCTCCTGCTCGGCCTCATCCGCGAAGGCGAAGGCGTGGCCGCCCAGGTGCTGGTGAAACTCGGCGCCGACCTGCCCCGCGTGCGGCAGCAGGTTATCCAATTACTGTCCGGTTACGAAGGCGGCGACAGCCCCGAAAACACCTCCAACGACAGCAATGACGCTATCGGTGCTGGTGCGGGCCCCGGCGCCTCCAGTTCCCGTGGCTCCCGCGGCGCCGGCGAGCGCTCCACCTCCCTGGTGCTGGACCAGTTCGGCCGGAATCTCACCCAGGCCGCCAAGGAAGGCAAACTCGACCCCGTGGTGGGCCGGGAACAAGAAATCGAACGCATCATGCAGGTGCTGAGCCGGCGCACAAAGAACAACCCGGTGCTCATCGGCGAGCCCGGCGTGGGTAAAACCGCCGTGGTGGAAGGCCTCGCATTAGACATCGTGAACGGTAAAGTCCCGGAAACCCTCAAGGACAAGCAGGTGTATTCCCTGGACCTGGGCTCGCTGGTGGCCGGCTCCCGCTACCGTGGTGATTTCGAGGAACGCCTGAAGAAGGTGCTAAAGGAAATCAACCAGCGCGGCGACATTATCCTGTTCATTGATGAAATCCACACCCTGGTCGGCGCGGGTGCGGCCGAGGGCGCCATTGACGCGGCCTCCCTGCTGAAGCCCAAGCTGGCCCGTGGCGAGCTGCAAACCATTGGTGCCACCACCCTCGACGAGTACCGCAAGCACATTGAAAAGGACGCCGCCCTGGAGCGCCGGTTCCAGCCGGTGCAGGTGCCCGAGCCCTCCGTGGAAATGACGATCAACATTCTGAAGGGCCTGCGGGACCGGTATGAGGCCCACCACCGGGTGTCGATCACCGATGGCGCCCTGACCGCCGCCGCGAACCTGTCCGACCGGTACATCAACGACCGGTTCCTGCCGGATAAGGCTGTCGACCTCATCGACGAGGCCGGCGCCCGCATGCGCATTAAACGCATGACCGCCCCCGAGGGTATTCGGGAAATGGACGAGCGGATCACCAAGGTGCGGCGGCAAAAAGAGGCCGCCATTGACGCACAAGATTTCGAAAAGGCCGCTGGGTTGCGCGACCAGGAGCGCCAGTTGACCGAGGAGCGCCGCGAGAAGGAAAAGCAGTGGCGCGCCGGGGAACTTGATGACATTGCCGAGGTGGGCGAGGAGCAAATCGCCGAGGTGTTGGCCCACTGGACCGGGATTCCCGTGTTCAAGCTCACCGAGGAAGAGTCCTCCCGCCTGCTCAATATGGAGGATGAGCTGCATAAGCGCATCATTGGTCAGGAGGATGCGGTCAAGGCGGTGTCCCGGGCGATTCGCCGTACCCGTGCCGGCCTGAAGGATCCGCGGCGTCCCTCCGGTTCGTTTATTTTCGCCGGCCCCTCCGGTGTAGGTAAAACCGAGCTTTCGAAAGCGCTTGCGAACTTCCTGTTTGGTGAGGATGACGCCCTGATCCAGATCGACATGGGCGAGTTCCACGACCGGTTCACCGCCTCCCGCCTGTTCGGTGCGCCCCCCGGCTATGTTGGCTACGAAGAGGGCGGCCAGCTTACCGAAAAGGTGCGGCGTAAGCCGTTCTCCGTGGTGCTTTTCGACGAAATTGAGAAGGCCCACAAGGAAATCTACAACACCCTCCTCCAGGTGCTGGAAGACGGCCGGCTTACCGACGGCCAAGGCCGCATTGTCGATTTCAAGAACACCGTCCTGATCTTCACCTCCAACCTTGGTACCCAAGACATCTCCAAGGCTGTGGGCATGGGCTTCAGCGCGGTTGGTGAGCATGATGCTGACGGCCAGTATGAGCGCATGAAGAATAAGGTCAATGACGAGCTGAAGAAGCATTTCCGCCCCGAATTCCTCAACCGTATCGACGACATTGTGGTGTTCCACCAGCTCACCAAGGAACAGATTGTGGAAATGGTCGACCTGCTGGTGGGTCGTGTCGAAAAAGCCCTGGCCGCCAAGGACATGGGCATCGAGCTCACGGAGCAGGCCAAGAACCTGCTGGCTGCCCGTGGTTTCGATCCGGTGTTGGGTGCCCGGCCGCTGCGTCGTACGATTCAGCGCGAAATTGAAGACGTGTTGAGTGAAAAGATCCTCTTCGGCGAGGTTGGCGCAGGTGAGATCGTCACCGTGGATGTCGAGGGTTGGGACGGCGATGCCAAGCACAACGACAAGGCCACGTTCGTGTTCACTCCCCGGCCGAAGCCGCTGCCGGAGGAGCTGGAATTGCAGTCCACGGCCCCGGCCGCTGTGGAGGCCAAGCCAGTAGGGGCATCCGACTCTGCCGCCGGCACCAGCACCAGCGATTCGGTGACGCCCCGGCACGCCGCCGAGGACTAACAAACTAGCGGGTTAGCGGAGCAGCACCAGGATCGGGGCTGCTCCCGCGGAAACGATCATGAGGAGCATGATGAACTCCACCATTCCGGTCCGGGGCAGGTCCCGGACCAGG
>CAJZGD010000060.1 GCA_915275065.1 uncultured Corynebacterium sp.
ACCGACTCGTCGGCGGAAGACATGACGGCGGATACGGCGCAGCAGGCCATGGGGAAGCACCATTTGGTGGATGACCCCGTCTACCAAATTCCCAGCACATCGCTGCTCACCCCGGGTGCCCCTCCGAAAACCCAGACAGCTGCGAATGATCGCATGATTGAGGCCATTACCGACGTGTTCACGGAGTTTAAAGTGGACGCCCGGGTGGTGGGATTCAGTCGTGGCCCCACAGTAACCCGCTACGAGGTGCAGCTAGGTCCCGGCGTGAAGGTGTCGAAAATCACGAATTTGCAGTCAAATTTGGCTTATGCTGTTGCCACGGACAATGTGCGATTGCTCACCCCCATCCCGGGCAAATCGTTGGTGGGCATTGAGGTGCCCAATACCGACCGGGAAATGGTCCGGTTGGCGGATGTGCTTAATGATCCGACCATTCACGAAGACGTGGATCCCATGCTCATTGGGTTAGGCAAAGACATCGAGGGGCATTTTGTGTCCCATTCGGTGCAGAAAATGCCACACCTGCTCGTTGCGGGTTCCACCGGTTCCGGTAAGTCGGCGTTTGTGAACTCGCTGCTGGTATCGCTGCTCACTCGCGCCACCCCTGAGGATGTGCGGCTGATTCTTGTGGATCCGAAAATGGTGGAGCTCACGCCGTATGAGGGGATTCCGCACCTGATTACGCCGATCATCACCCAGCCGAAAAAAGCCGCCGCCGCATTGCAATGGCTGGTGGAAGAGATGGAACAACGCTACCTGGACATGAAATCGGCCCGGGTGCGGCACATTAAAGATTTCAACCGGAAAATTCATGCCGGTGAGATTGAAACCCCCGCAGGGTCCCAACGCGAATACCAGGCTTATCCCTATATTGTGTGTATCGTGGACGAGCTGGCGGACCTCATGATGACTGCCCCGAAGGAGATCGAAGACTCCATCGTGCGAATCACCCAGAAAGCTCGGGCGGCAGGCATCCACCTGGTTTTGGCCACGCAACGCCCATCGGTGGATGTGGTGACCGGCCTGATTAAAACCAACGTACCGTCCCGATTAGCATTCGCCACCTCATCACTGACCGACTCGCGGGTGATCCTGGATCAGGCGGGTGCGGAAAAACTCATTGGCATGGGTGATGGGCTGTTTATACCGCAGGGTGGGCGGCCGCAACGCATCCAGGGTGCATTCGTCACCGATGAGGAAATCCAGGCAGTCGTCGATGCCGCCCGGGAACAGGGTGAACCCGTGTATACCGAGGGCGTTACCGAGGACAAATCCGCAGAAAACAAGCGGGAAATCGACGACGATATCGGTGATGATTTAGAGAACCTCCTCCAGGCGGTGGAGCTAGTAGTGACCTCACAACTCGGGTCAACATCAATGCTGCAGCGCAAGATGCGCATCGGGTTCGCCAAGGCCGGCCGGCTCATGGACCTCATGGAATCCCGAGAGATCGTGGGCCCATCGGAGGGTTCCAAGGCCCGGGAAGTGCTCGTCAAACCGGAGGAATTAGACACGGTTTTGTGGCTGCTTCAAGGCGCCGATCCGAAGGATGCCCCGAAGGAAACCTCTGGTAGCGACCCCCATGATGGTGGTGGTGTCGCGGGAGATAGCAGTGGTGGTACCCAGGTTGCTGCCGCCACATATAACCCCACTCAGAATGCGTTCTAAAACGTGCTAGCATAGGATGGCATCGTTGGAGGGGAGTACCCCATAATCAGCGTAGACCGTCAACACGTGACGCTTTTTTGAAGACGATCCGGTCTCGCTGGCCCGCACCACCCGGCGTCGTCAAGCATAAAACGCACGCTAGTGGGTGGGGGAGACCTCCGGCTCTATTTGTACGCAATACGAATAAGACCGGAGGTCTTTATTTATGGAAGTAAACATGGTGACTTGGGCGATCACTATTGCGGTAGTGATTGGCCTGTTCATTTTCGACTTCTATTCTCATGTGCGCACGCCGCACGAACCAACCCTCAAAGAATCCGCCATTTGGTCCCTGGTTTATGTGAGCCTGGCCTGCGTGTTCGGTATGTTCCTATGGTTTACCTGGTCTGAGCCCGGTAACCCGCATCAGCACGGGCTGGAATTCTTCCACGGCTATATTGTGGAAAAAGCACTCAGCGTCGACAACCTCTTTGTGTTTGCCCTCATCATGGGTAGTTTCCAGGTGCCGCGGAAATACCAGCAGAAAGTACTGCTCATCGGGATCATGCTGGCGCTCGCCTTCCGACTCGTGTTTATTTTGCTGGGTAAAGTCGCCATCGACGCCTGGTCGGATGTGTTCTACCTGTTTGGCCTGTTCCTGCTGTACACCGCGGTGAAACTAGTCATCGACGAGATTCGGCACGTGCCGGAAACAGATCCGAACGACATGTGGTTGATTAAAACCCTGCGTCGAGTCATTCCGGTGGCCCACGGGTATGAAAGCGACCACCTGTTTATCCATAAAAAAGGCCAATTCGCCGTGACCACACTGTTTGTGGCATTGATCGCTATTGGCATGATCGACGTGATGTTTGCGCTGGATTCCATTCCGGCGATCTACGGCATCACGGTGGAACCCTACATTGTGTTCACCACAAACGCGTTCGCGCTACTGGGACTACGGCAAATGTACTTCTTGCTCGATGGGTTATTGGACCGGTTAGTGTTCCTACCCTATGGCCTGGGTGGTGTGCTGGGATTCATTAGCGTCAAGCTCATCCTGCATGCATTGCACGAGAACAAACTATGGTTTATCAACGGCGGGGAGTCGGTGCCGGTGCCGGAAATCCCCACCGTGCTATCGCTCATCACCATCGTGGGGATTTTAACCATTGCGGTGGTTGCCTCGTTGATTAAGGTGAAACGCGACGAGGCGCAGGGTGCCATCGCCATGAAATGGAATAAGGACTATGACGATATTCCCATGGATAGCGCGGAAACAGACGACACCTCAGCGGAGCAGAAAAAGCCCTCGACCAGTAACACTTCGACGGACGGAAACCCGCGGGAAACTTAAACACCAAAGATGTTCAGCACTGGGTTCCAGGTGTGAAACACCCGCCCGGTGAGTGCGTTATTGGTGTGGAAAGGATCATCGGCCATGAGTGCTTCGGCGTCGGCAATCGTGGCGGACTCGTCGAGTTGAATCACAATGAGGGCGTCACCATCCCCATCGGTGTAGGGGCCGGAACCAATAAGTTTGCCTTCTTCTTTCAGTTTTCCGAGAAACTCCCGGTGGGCGGGACGCAGTTCGATGATCTGCGCGCTGTCGGCGGGATAGTGGTATTCAATGGCAAAAACAGTCATGATTTTGATGCTAGTCGGTTATGAGGTTCTGCATGGGGTGATTCCCGGCCCATCGTTGTAGTGTTGTTATTTATGAATGATGCCGTCTCTAGCGCACCACCCCCAGCCAAGCCGTCAAATCTCAATGTTCCCAACATCCTGACCAGCATACGAATCTTAGCTATTCCCCTGTTTGCCTGGTTAGTGCTCCGCAGCGAAGGCCAACATATGTCCTGGATGCTATGGTCGTTGGGTTGTTTCGTGGCGTTGATGATTACCGACAAACTTGATGGTGATATTGCCCGTGCGAAAAACCTGGTAACCGACTTTGGGAAAATCGCCGACCCCATCGCCGACAAAGCCCTGATTTCCACGGCACTCATCTGTCTGAATATTAACGGCAGCCTGCCCGTGTGGGTGACCATTGTGATCCTAGTGCGGGAGATTGGCATCACGATTTGGCGGATGTTTGAGCTGCGTAAGGGCAATGTGGTGCCAGCATCGAAAGGCGGAAAGCTGAAAACCGTCCTGCAAACCATTGCGGTCACATTATTTTTGATACCACCGGCACACATATTCCACTACCCGGCGTTGGCAGTTATGCTCATCGCAGTGGTGGTGACCACGGTCACGGGTTGCCAGTATATTGTGGATTCCATGAAGCTGAAAAAGGCGGTGACCAGTGAGTAGCACGGTGACGGCGCGGGAAGTGATCACTTCGCTTATCGACGCAGGTCAGACCGTTGCTACCTGTGAATCCCTCACTGCCGGGTTGCTGGCTGCCACGCTTGCCGACGTTCCCGGCGCCAGCGCTGCGCTTCGGGGCGGCCTGGTTACCTATGCGACGGACCTCAAGCACACGCTGGCGCGCGTGCCACAAGAGGTGCTTGCGACACATGGTCCGGTGGCGCGGGAAACCGCCATAGCCATGGCCTGCGGGGTGCGAGACGTGTGTGGCGCCGATTGGGGAGTGTCGTTGACCGGGGTGGCTGGCCCGGATACGCAGGATGGTCACCCGGTGGGTGAGGTGTGGGTGGGCGTTGCCGGCCCGGTAGACACTGGGGTGGTGCATGCCGGGGTGGCCGAGCTAGCCGGGACCATTCTCGGATCGGCGGACTTATTAGTGGGCGATCGGGACATAATCCGGCGTCAGGCAGTGGCGGCAGCATTGGCGGTTATGGTGCAGGTTAGGGCTGGTCACCTAGGTTGAGTTACCTTGACTCAAGAAGGTTGGAGAAAAATTGGAAAAGTGGGAACAAATTTCCGGTATCATCCGTTGGAGTAAATGATGATGAAATATACCGCAGTTCTAGAGAAACCAGTAACGAAACGTACCCCGAAAACCCCAGAGCCGTTACTGCGGCAAGCTCTTGGTGCAGCGCTGCGCTCGTTTCGCGCTGACAAGGGAATTACGCTGAGGGAATTGGCTGAGATTTCCCGCGTGTCACCCGGTTATTTGTCCGAGTTGGAGCGGGGTCGCAAAGAAGTGTCTTCCGAATTGCTAGCTAGTGTCTGTCACGCATTGGGGACAAGCGTGTCCGATGTTCTCATCGAAGCTGCTGGTTCCATGGCCATGCAGAATGTGGAAAAGGAACTAGTTCGGGTGTAGTAGCCCCATCTGTGTCGGCTTTGGCGAAGAGTCGACATATTTACTAACTAAGATGTCGGTTTCTCCACTAAGATGGGCACCGGTTCAAATGAATATCATGAGTAGAAAGGCGCTTTAAGCGATGGCAAACCCCTTCGTGAAGGCATGGAAGTATTTTATGGCCCTCTTCGATAGCAAGATCGACGAGCATGCGGATCCTAAAGTGCAGATCCAGCAGGCCATTGAAGAGGCCCAACGGCAGCATCAGGAATTGTCCCAGCAGGCAGCGGCGGTTATTGGTAACCAACGGCAGTTGGAGATGCAGCTGAACCGCAGGTTAGCGGATATTGAGAAGCTGCAGGCCAATACTCGGCAGGCTATCCAGTTGGCGGATAAGGCCCGGGCTGCGGGGGATATCCAAAAAGCTACTGAGTATGAAAACGCTGCCGAGGCGTTTGCCGCCCAATTGGTGACTGCGGAACAGTCAGTTGAGGACACCAAGAAACTGCACGATCAGGCTTTGCGGCAGGCTTCGGATGCGAAGAAAGCAGTGGAACGCAACTCCATGGCGTTGCAGCAGAAGGTTGCGGAGCGCACCAAGCTCCTCAGCCAGCTGGAGCAGGCCAAGATGCAGGAGAAGGTGGCCGAGTCTATCCAGTCCATGAACTCCATCACTGCTCGGGATACGCCAAACCTGGATCAGGTGCGGGAAAAGATCGAGCGGCGGTATGCCAACGCTTTGGGCTCGGCCGAGCTGGCGGAGAATTCGGTGCAGGGTCGCATGGCGGAAATCGAGCAGGCCGGGGTGCAGATGGCTGGGCATTCCCGTCTAGAGCAGATTCGCGCCCAAATGGCGGGCGAATTGAGCCCGGGCACGTCTGCAAGCCCGCAGCAGTCCATTGAGGCGGCCAAGCCCCAGGCTTCGGTTGCCGATGATGCGGTGGCCCGGCGGATGCGGGAGCTGCGTGGCGATCTATAAGCTGCCTTAAATTCGTCATCACAAGACGCCCCAGGGACGCCTGGGGCGTTTTTGTCTGTGTTAGTGGGGTGGACTATAGTGCAATAAAAGAACGCTGGTCTTTTATTGGGTTTAGGGTATTCCGGAGGTATTTGCGATCATGGCCGCATCAAAAGCACGCATTTCTTTCCTAATTATTTTGGGTGCCCTGATGTCGATCACCTCACTATCGACCGACATTTATCTCCCAGCACTCCCCACCATGGAAGCCACACTGGGTGGTGACTCAGAACTCACAATCACCGGTTTCCTCGTGGGATTTTCGCTCGCCCAATTATTATGGGGCCCAATCAGCGATCGGATTGGCCGAAAAATCCCACTGATTATCGGCATCATCCTCTTCATCATTGGCAGCATTGGCTGCGCCACATCAACCAACATGACAATGGTGGTCTTCTGGCGGGTATTCCAAGCACTAGGCGCCTGCGTGGGACCAATGCTGTCACGGGCAATGATCCGAGACAGCTATGGGGTCACTGAGGCCGCCCGAACATTATCCACCCTAGCAATGATTATGGCCGTGGCCCCCATTGCCGGCCCACTACTCGGTGGTGCGTTGCTAAAGATAGGGACGTGGAAACTCATTTTCTGGGTCATGGCCGGCACGGGCATAATCTTCTTTGGAACAATATTTCTATTGCCGGAAACCCTACCGCCAGCATCGCGCACCCACCAGTCGCTATGGGAGACCTTCGCCAACTACTGGACCTTACTGAAGACTAAAACATTCATGCGCTATGTGCTATGCGTTACCGCATTCTATGTGGCCGGCTACGCATTTATCACCGGCTCACCCAAGGTGTACATCACGTATTTCGGTGTGCCGGAACAGTACTATGGTCTGCTCTTTGGCTGCAATATCGTTGGACTCACCCTGGTTAGTGCGCTGAACCGTCGACTGGTCATGCGCTACGCCATGGATACCTTGCTTCGGCGCTCTCTCGTGGTAGCAGTCATATCGGTGGTGATCCTAACAGTATTCTCTGTCACCAGCATTGGTGGTCTGTGGGGAATCGTTATTCCCATGTTCTTCATGTTCAGCACAAACGGGATCATCGCTTCCTGTACTAATGCTGCAGCCCTGAATGCGGTGTCACCCACAATGACTGGGTCGGCGGCTGCGCTCTTGGGCTCACTGCAATACGGCAGCGGCATTGTTTCGTCACTCCTGCTGGCGCTGTTTGTCTCTGACACACCATACGCCATGACTAGCATCATTACGTTCTTTGTGGTGCTGTCCGCCCTCTGCATGGTGGGGAGTACCGCTCATCATGCCCAACCGGTTCGGTCGGGCGTCGACAAGAATTAATTTATGCGGTGCGGGTGAATTGAATCCGCCAAGCGTCGGGGCCTTCGCTCAAATACTCGACCGCGAACTCCTCATCACGTGCCGCAATCTCCCGCAGCAACGGCAATGGATTATGCGGCGCAATGATAATCATGGCCTGACCAATATCGCGCGTGCTCAATGCGCCATGAATCGCACCATGTCGGATTTCGTGCGGAATTTGCACCACATCAAGCTCGGGAATGCTGGCATTGTTGGCTAACGGAAGATCACGAGGCATAGGAGAATCCTTTCGATGAAAAGTTGGACCATTACCATTTAACCATCACCGGCGCCGCGAGCCCACAACGCATCAGCAATATGATGCGCGCGACGAATCGACCTGATAATAACCGGGGTGCCGAAGGCTGTAATGGAAAACGCGGCGCCGCGGGCCTTACGCGCATCCAACACCTCATTAATGGTGTTCAACATGAGCGGAATAAGCCGAATGGTGAGTGAAATCGTCAAAACGATCGTATCCACGGGCACACCCAGGCGGGCGGTGGGGCGCAGCGCCCGCTCCAGGGCATCCATCATTTCCTCAATGGTGGTGGTGAGTGTGAGTAACACGGCAAGCATGACCGAACCAAACAGCACGATCATGATGGCTGCTGCCCGTTCCCATCCCAACTGCCACCATTGGAACGCCCCCAGAAATAGCAGCAGTGGTATGGGCGGCCAAAGCTGTTCCCACATGATGCGCGGCGGAATACGGGCAATAATGTAGAGCACAACCGCTATGGCGAGAAAAATCAGCGCAGGATACAGCGTTTTCACCCATATGCTCGTGCCAATAATCACAAGGATAAGCGTGCAAAACTTCACCATGGGGGGCGTGCGGTGAATGAGGCTTGCGCCGGGAACATAGGTGCCCAGGGGAATGCTGCGGATCATAGAGCACTCCGATTCATGAGCTTGGTATAAAAATCAATGACTTCCGTGGGGGAACCGTCGGCGGCGATGCAATGATTATCAATGCACAACACCCGGTCGAATCCGGTGAGGAAATCCAAATCGTGGCTGACCACAATGAGCTGCTGCTCCAGCGTATCGAACACTTTTCGAATCTTTAATCGATTACGCATGTCGAGAAGCGTGGTCGGTTCGTCGGCAATAATCACGTCGGGCTCAATGACCAACACGGCTGCTAGTGCCAGGAGTTGTTTTTGCCCACCAGAGAGGAGATGCGGCGAGTGCTGGGCGTGATGTTCCAGCCCAAATCTTTCTAACATGGTGTGGGTCCGGTCGGTGCGTTCCGCCTTGCTGAGTTTTAATCGCCGCAGTGAAAACGCGATATCGTCCTCCACGGTGGGCATGACGATCTGGTTTTCCGCGTCGGAGAACACAAACCCGACTTTTCGTCGAACTTGCTTGCCGTTTTTCGCCACGTCAAGGCCGTCGACGGTCACTGTTCCGGTTGTTGCTGTTCCTAGCCCATTGATGAGGCGTATAAGGGTAGATTTTCCGCCGCCATTTGCGCCAATGATGCCGATGCGGTTTTCGGTGAGGGTGAGGTTGATATCGTTGAGCACTAATCGGTCGTCATAGTGCACGCTGACGTTGGTGAATTCGATGGTGGACACCGGTGTGCTCCTCGTGGTGAATAAAAAAGCCCAAAGTGTGGTGCTTTGGGCAAAACTGGTGTTACTTATGCTTTTCGACGTTGCCCCCAGGGGTTTGGGGATGTCACTTCCGGGGATACTACTTCAAGAATGCTTTCCTGCGGATGTCGGGGAGGGACAGGTGTACACCGGAGGCAATGGCAACAACACAGGCGGCCTTAATGAGATCGGGGATGAGGAAGGGAACATTGACGGCAAGTGCTTGCCCGAAGGGCATATCGGCCCGGAACATCATGCCAACCGAACCACAGAGGTATTGGCAGGCCAGGGCTGCGATAGCGCCAAGGGCAAGATATATGGTGAGTGCCTTGCGGTTTCCCCGGGGGGCGAGGTAGGCGATGCTGCCGGCAACCGTGGCAGAGATGAGGTAGCCGACGAGGTACCCAACGGTGGGTCCGCCCAGGGCAGCGAGCGTGGTTTTGCCGCCGGCGAGCACGGGAAGGCCGATGAGGCCAAGGCCGAGGAATAGGAGTGCGGTGAGGAAGCCGCGGGTGCGACCCAATATGAGGCCGGCAAGAATAACGGCGGCGTTTTGTAGCACAATAGGCACACCGGCGGCGCCGACGGGGATGGCGACGAATGCTAGCGCAATGATTAAGGCGGCGAATACTGCAATGTAGGCCACATCTAATAGTGGGTTGCCTGCGGGGGCAGATGCAGAATCCTGCCGATAAGAGCTATCGGTAGTGGTTGCAGATTGGTTATCCTGTGATGCAGTCATAGCTTCACACCCTACAGTTAAACACTGTTCAAACCATGATGAAGACCTAAAAATACCCACAAAAAGGGGTAATTTTCGGGGGTGTGGTACGGCAATCTCGGAATTTTCTTGTTTGGTTGAGGGTGGGGGAGTGACTGGGGGTGCCAATATGGGTGTCCCATTATGGGGATACCTATGTGGGTGCGTTCCTATGGTGACCTCAGAATGACGGTACCTATAGGGGTGCGCTCTTTCGGGGACGCCTTAGTGAGGGCATTGATATTTGGGTGACCGAAACGGGGGATTGGTGATTATTCTCTGCCAATTTTGGCCTTGATGTGCCTGGCTGTGTGGACCCATCACGATGCCACTAACGTCGATACAATGACGGCATGCGGCTAACGGAATTTCACAAACTCATAACCGACGAATTTGGTGATACGCGTGGGGCGTGGATTGTTCACTCGCACATGATTGTCGCGCTGGGTGGAACTGCCGAAGAACTCATAGATGCCGGCACCGATCCCCGCGATATATGGTGGGCGCTGTGCGAAGATTTTCGAATCCCACCAGAACGCCAATTAGGAAAAGACGAATAGGTACAGCAGCGACCAATCATCAGTGAGCAGTCAAGAAAACCGCAAACAATCGACACTTCGAACAATCATGCGCCTGCATTATGATGCGTGTCCGGTGCGTGCTTTAGGGTAATACTCGCCATCACAAACCGGCACCCCAGTAAAATTCTGGTGATTTCGGAATGTGGGGGAGAGAAATGTCACAATCGAGAGCCAAAACCGTTCTTCGATCAGTCCAACCATATGGCCCTTCATGTAGGTTACTGCGTAGGTCTCGCTTACTTATCGCAGTGGCCTGTATAACCGGCCCCATCGACCCGCCCTAGGCGTGCCCCTAGGCTTATTCTAGAAGGAATCATGGCTACCAAAAAGAGCACCAAAACAACCAAAGCTGCCATCAACGATCGGCAAAAAGCACTCGAAACCGCCCTGGAACAAATTGAAAAGGATTTCGGTAAGGGTGCAGTCATGCGGCTGGGGGACGACAACCGGCCGCCCATCAGCGCCATTTCTTCCGGTAACACCGCTATCGATGTGGCGTTAGGCATCGGCGGGTTCCCCCGGGGTCGCATCGTGGAAATCTACGGTCCGGAATCATCCGGTAAAACCACCGTGGCGCTCCACGCTATTGCCAGCGCCCAACGCGAAGGGGGCATAGCCGCCTTTATCGACGCCGAACACGCCCTGGACCCGGAATACGCCCGGAAGCTAGGGGTTGATACCGATGCGCTGTTGGTTTCCCAGCCTGACCATGGTGAGCAGGCCCTAGAGATCGCCGACATGCTGATTCGTTCCGGCGCCATCGACCTTATCGTCGTTGACTCCGTGGCCGCGCTCACCCCGAAGGCCGAAATAGAGGGCGACATGGGGGACAGCCACGTGGGCTTGCAGGCTCGCCTCATGAGCCAGGCGCTTCGGAAAATGACCGGTGCCCTGCACAACTCCGGCACCACCGCCATTTTCATCAACCAATTGCGCGAGAAAATCGGCGTCATGTTTGGTTCCCCCGAAACCACGACCGGTGGTAAGGCCCTGAAATTCTATGCCACGGTGCGGTGCGATGTGCGGCGCACCCAAACCTTGAAGGATGGCCAAGATGCCATTGGCAACCGCACCAAACTCAAGGTCGTGAAAAACAAGGTGTCGCCGCCGTTCAAGATCGCCGAATTCGACATCGTGTACGGTGAGGGCATTTCCCGGGAATCCACTCTCATCGACATGGGCGTCGACAATGGCATCATTAAAAAATCCGGCTCCTGGTTCACCTACGAGGGGGACCAACTAGGGCAGGGCAAGGAGAAAGTTCGCATGCTGCTGAAGAACACTCCCGAACTAGCCGATGAGATCGAAGAGAAGATCCTCAAAAAACTGAAGGTCGGCAAATACGCCAACCTGCCGGACGAAGAAACCACCGCCGATTCCGTAGACTCCGTGCCGGATGTCGACTTCGACGACAACACCGATGAGCAGCAAGCAGAATAATGCGAAAGAGCGCAAGCTTGAGCAGCTTCGGGCCGCACTAGCTAACTACGAGCGCCACGGCAGTGATCTCTTTGACCACCAGGCAGAGGACGCCAAACGGCAAGTGCGGCACCGTGCCCTCCTGTTGCTCGATCAGCGGGCCC
>CAJZGD010000061.1 GCA_915275065.1 uncultured Corynebacterium sp.
CACCATGTGCTGGTGCGCAAGAAACCTCCCCCAGCGCTCCCAGTTCCCCCGACCCATTGGGGCGCTGCGGCACCCTCACCATGATCGCCAAACTATCAGCGGATGTAGGTATGGGGGTTCTCACCGGAGTAATCGACTCCTACCGGGTGGCTTTCGGTTCTATTGATTTCCAAAACCCGGACGGGTTGACCGTCAAGGATCGACTCATCAATAAAACCCATGCCTTCCCCCACCAGCTCATTGACATTCCCCGGCTGGACCAATCCGAGCGGGAACAGCGCTACGGGCAATACTGTTAGCTACGGATCCTCCCCCGCTTCGAGCGTCGATAAGCTTCGGGCTATTCCCACGGCGCTAAATTATTGGGAAACCTGGAAGTATCCAGCTTGACCAGGGGTTTCTGCTCGGCAACCGCGATGCCGCTGGCAAGAGTGACAGTGAACGCATTATTGGAAATCTTCACGTTGTCGCCCCGGGTGTCGATCAGGTACTGGCCGACCTTGGTCACCGCCTCGTCGGCAATGAGCTCACCGGCGGTGGTATTGCTGGGGAACGAAAAGGACGTGTAGAACTGGTTTGGGGTTCCGAAAATAATGTGGGCATGGTTGGTGTCACCATTGCCACGATCGGCACCCGCATCATCGTTGGGCGGGGCGATGAGCGGCCATGTGGATTCCTGCTGGTTCTGGCAGTGAATCTCGTTGGGTTTGTGGGCGATGTCGCACAAAATCTGGGTGTCATCCATGGGCACCCGCGCCAACACCCCGGATTTCACCTCGTAATCCCACGGTTTCTGGTGCACATTCCCATAGGGGCTAATCACGCTGTGGGAACTCGGCGGCGGATTCTTGCCGAAATCCAGGTCCAGGGCCCGAATGTCTAAAATCGGATCGGTTTTTTGTTCGAGCTTATCGCCCTTGAGTTTATAGGTAATGGCCTCCCAATCCCCATGCCATTCGCGGGGATAATTAGGGGAAAACTCGGCGAACTCCACCGTGATTGTGTCCGGCTCCACCTTGATCTTGCCGATCTGCGGCGCCACTAACTGGTGCACGTCGGTAATTAACTTATCGTAGTGGAAAAACACAACGGTTTGGGTGGCATCATCCCAGGCGGACTGCTGCTCCTCCCCCACCGTCTGGCTCACACCCCGCAAGGTCACCCAGCTCAGCTTGGCGCACGGGTCGAAACGGTTATCGAGCACCTCGAAATCCCACGCTAAACCCGCCTCCTGCTGCGGGATCTTTCTACTCTGCAACCACAGGCCAAAGGCGGTTTCCGCCAGGTCAAGCTTCTGCTTCGGACACTGCGGCGCCGCAGAAGCACTGGTGGTTGGGTCTGTGTCGCCATTCGTCCCGGCACTGCTGCAAGATACCACAAGAAACGCCGTGAGCATCAACAATGCTATGGTGCGAAGTTTGGCTATGTCCATGATGTGTTTCTTGTGTGGTATCCGGTAGTGCGATGAGAAAAAGGAATGCTGGCGAGAAAGTATAGGAATGTTTGTATAGTTAAGGTCTGGGTTAGTTGGTGGGTTGGTAAAAAGTATCAGAGCGGTTCGGGGCAATTTTATTCATGGCATTAACCACCAGTATGCAATCATATGGGGCTGCTACACAACTAATCAACTAGATATAGGACAGATACAACAAGGCACTAACCCCATTAGAGGTAAGTAGTCTGAAGTCTTGCCGACCGATGGCGATAGAGCACAAGTGGCACATATAGCGAATGTGCCGGTAAATATGTGGGCAGCTCCATCCTGCCCCCATACCGGAACCCCAATAATCCCCACGAAACCAAAAACCAAAAATGCTGAGGTTTTGATGGGGAAGCCGCCGGCCATTCAGCATCGGAGGCAAGCAAAGGGGGATGCAGTATTGATACTGGTTGCCCGCTGCGAAACCGGCCGCAGCCAAGCAATCCACCACGAAAGCTCCATCAGCATCAGCACAGGAACTAGCCCAATGTTCGTCAATACTGGTCCACTCAAGCGCCAGCTGACGGTAGGAAAGATCATGGATGAGGTCACCTATGATGCGCTCATCAATGGTCATTGAGTGGCGCAAATCATATATGAAATAATAAAGAATGAAGCCCCATAATGCTTAAAATAATCTTGTTATTTTATTAGCGCATGTTTATAGCATGCTTTTCTGGAGGAGATGAGATGGTTCATCAATCCACATGGCGTAAAGCCACCCTCGGCGGCATTGCCGGTTTCGTCCTTGTCATGAATCTTGCTGGTTGCGGCGATATTTCCAGCACGACATCCGCAGCCAAGTCATCGGCCAATGCGATAGCAACCCATATAGATAACGAGATATCCGGTGGAACGCAGGATGATTCCGCGCAGATCGGGACCGTAGGCGATTCTGAGGAAGGGTCGGGCGACACCGGAAGCGGCACCGAAAATGTTTCACGCGAATACAAGAACGCGCTTCGGTCGGCGGAGTCATACCTCAAGTATTCGGATTTTTCCAAGACCAAACTGTATGAGCAGTTGACTAGTGAGTACGGCTCAAAATACCCGGCAGATGCTGCGCAATACGCTATTGATAATGTGAAAGCCGATTGGAAGGCCGAGGCTTTGGATGCGGCGAAGGCGTACCAAAAGTACACACCCATGTCCGATTCCGAACTCTACGACCAACTGACCAGCGAGTATGGAAGCGGTTTCACCCCTGAGGAGGCACAGTACGCTATAGATAATCTTGATAAATAGGCCCTCGCTTTTCGACGCCCAAAGGTGCCCAACATTCCTTGCGTAGGACGCACGCAAACGCTCCCGCCGTTCTCACGATGAGTGTCGGGGGCGTTTGTTGTGGTCAGGGCAGCACTGGCGCATGGCTAAACCAGAACGGGATTGGCCAGATTTTTCCTGTTCATGACCAGCCCGGGAACAACATACTGATCCATGTAATCCAGAAGCTAATAATAGACAAATTATAAATTAAGATATTCTGCCCACAAAAATAAGGGCTTTTACATGCATAAAGAAGGGTCTATACTCAACTCAAGACTGCGACACTGCGCAATAAATTAAGAATAACATATGTAGATTCCTTAATTTAATAAGGTTTTGATGCAGCTTATGGTTACCACCTATCTAGGTGGTATTGGCTCTTCAATAGGATCTTCTTAAGAAAGGGTAACTAAACCATGCCTATTAATTTTGATTGGCGGAATTTACAACAATACGCCATGCCCGCACTAGGGATCGTATCACTACTGGTATCCGCCATCATTGTGATAGTCAGCGGGGTCGGAGATGAATATGTAAAATCATCATCCCAAGGCCCCTCCTCGGATGACGACGCCAACGTTATGTTCCAAGTCGTAGACCAACACGGGATACCACGCTTCTGCCATGTCATGCCCACCACTTCCCCTCATGATGATAAAGCCAGGTACACCTCACCCATCGGATATTACGGTGTGAAAGCAGACCCAGGCACAACAGTCACCGTCGCTTTCGACTGCAAAATAACAGAAATGGGCACCCAAACCGCACAGGCATCCGCCGTCGCCCCGGAAACCGGCATCGTACGGCAGAAAGTGGTAATCCCCAACCCTGACTCATTGTCATCAAAGTTGAGCTCTAGCAGCTCTGACGAGAATAACGATGAATAAGTGATTGCATTGGCAGGTGCAGGATACGTGGTTTAGACGCACGCAAACGCCCTCGCCATTCTCACGATGAGTGGCGGGGGCGTTTGTTGTGGTCAGGGCAGCACCGGCGTGTGGCTAAACCAGAACGGGATTGGCCAGATTTTCCCTGTTCATGACCATTACCGGAACGGTTCAACCACTACCCGACTGCCCAAGAATTTACTTGGAATTGGGGAAATTACCTGAGACTACTTGGCTGGGAAGAATTCCTCCTGGATTTCGCGCAGCACCTTGGCGGAGTGCTTGAAGCGCTCCATCTCATGGTCGCTGATCTCCAGCTCCACCACCCGGCGAATGCCCTTGCGGTGCAGAATGGCCGGGGTGCCAATGTAGATGTTTTCCTCACCGTATTCGCCGTTAAGCAAGGCAGACACCGGTAGCGCCACATCCTGGTTTTGCAGGACTGCGCGGGTGATACGGGCCAGGCCCATGCCGATACCGTACGAGGTTGAACCCTTGGCCTCAATGATATTGTAGGCAGCATCACGGGTTTCTTCGAAGACCTTTTCGAGTTCGCTTTCGAGGTTGGGGTCCTTCTCCAGCTGCTTCCGCATCGACACGCCGGCAATGGTGGCGGACGAGAGCACCGGTAGCTCGGTGTCGCCGTGCTCGCCAATGATGTAGGCGTGAATCGAGGTGGGGGCAACGCCATAGCGTTCGCCCAGCATGTAGCGGAACCGGGCGGAGTCCAACACGGTGCCGGAGCCGATAACCCGGTGCCAATCCAGGCCCGAGTACTGCCATACGGCATAGGTGAGAATGTCCACCGGGTTGGATGCAACCAGGAAGATACCATCGAAGCCATTGGACATCACTTCGTCCACGATGGACTTCATGATCTTCATGTTCTTGCCAACGAGCTGCAGCCGCGTTTCACCAGGCTTTTGGGCGGCACCAGCACAAATGACGACCATGGCGGCGTCGGCGCAATCTGCATAGGTGCCCTTTGACACCCGAGTCCGCGAAGATGCCCACACCACGCCGTGGTTGAGGTCCTTGACGTTGCCTTCCAACTTCTTTTCATCGATGTCGATGATTGCCAGGTGATCGCACGTGCCCTGATTCACCAGAGCATACGCGTAAGCGACGCCCACATCGCCTGCGCCAATGAGCACAACTTTATTACCAACGATATCTTTCATATTCTGAAAGCACCCTTCCTGACGACATATCTATACCGCCAAGTATGCCCGATTTTCTGTGACTATGCCCGATTTGCAGTAGTATTGTGAACAATATCGCAGAATTACTCAGCCAAAAGTAATGGAATACAGATGAACGCCTGGAGATGGCGTAATAGTGATAAGTTCTGGGTCTCCATGATCTTTACGAATAATATCCACCGTACCATCACCAGTGATATCGAAAGTTTGTTCAGTACCATCGGCGCGTTTGACCGTAACAGTTCCCCGCCCAGAGGCCACCAATTGCACCCAACGGGCCTGGTAGTGAAGCTCTACCGCCGCCCCGTCGCTCCGGGGCGTGATGTCCATGGGGTTGACGTCCCACTCGCCCTGAAGCGCATAATATCCCAGCGGCGGAGTTCCCGAAACCCGGTACTGTGACCGGGAGGCACCCAGGTAGGTTTCCGGGGATCGCGGCTCGGTGGTGGCATGTTCGTCCTGTTCAATGGGGTTTGGTAACGCAATGCCCGGATTGCGCTCCTGTAAGAGCTGCCGCACCACCCGCTCGGTCTCCGCGTATTTGCCCTCGCCCTCGTGCACCTGCCGCAGCCGACCGGTGTGGTCCGCAAGATAGTGCGCCGGCCAATAGCGGTTATGGAAGTTCTTCCAGGTGGCAAAGCTATTATCCTGCGCCACCGGGTACTTGATATGCTGCGCTACGACGGCCTTCCGAACGTTGTCCGCATCCCGTTCGAATGCGTATTCGGGTGCGTGCACGCCGATAACGTCAAGGCCATAGTCTTTGTAGTGGTCGTAAAGCTTGACGACGTGCTCGTTGGCGCGTTGGCAGTTGATGCAGGCATAGGCCCAAAAATCCACCAGGGTCACCTTCCCCGAGGTGGCCGGATCAATGGCCTGGTCGGTGTTGATCCAGTTCTCTAGCCTGGATAGTTGCGGCACTGGGCCGCAATCGTGTGGCGTCCCGGGGTCGCCCTTGCGGCAGGACTCCAGGTCTTGGTTTCCGATGATGTGGTTTCCTAGGGCCTGTTGGGCACTACTGGTCCAATCGGGCACGAGCCGTTGGAGGGCCGTTGGGGCGTCGACGGCAAGCAGGACCGCCATGGCGATGACAACGGCACCGGCCGAGCGTCGAAAAGCGGTGTGGTGGGATCGAAACCAGTCGCTCATGCGATTGCCACCAAGGGCAAACATGGACAGCGGAATGGCCGCACCAATGGCAAACGCGATGGTCAACGCGATGATCGAGGCGTCAATCTCACCGGTGGCTGCGGCAACGGTAATGGCGGCCAGGACCGGCCCGGCGCACGGAACGTACACCGCGCCCAGGGCCAACCCCACCACGAAACCGCCCCGGCCCTGCGCCTTGGTCAGGAGCGCGTGGAGGCGAGGCAGCCGGTCGAATGGCGCCTGCACCCACTCGCCCAGCACCGGAATGAGCATGCCCAGGCCCACGAGGACGAGCAACCCAATGCCCACCCAGCGCACCGTGTCCTGGGGCAGCCCCAACAAATTGAGCACGATCGAACCGCTGAGGGTGATCGCGGCGAAACTGACAACCATGCCGGCTACCACATAGTAGGGACGCCGCTTATCCCCGGCGCTCACGGCCAAAACCAGTGGCAGCACCGGGATAATGCAGGGGGAAAGACTCGTCAATACCCCACCGATAAAACCTATCAGAATAAGAGAAACCATGAGTAAAGTCCTTTCAAAGTTCTTGTGGGAATATTCGGTGCCAACCACCGCTTTGGATTGGACCAATCCAAATATTCGAGGACTCCGAACTCTTTTATGACCGCCAAATCACGGCGGCTACCACATACTATAAGGAGACAATCATGACCAACCGTAAATTTATTGCTATCGCCTGCGCATTGGGGCTGGCCGCCACGGGTCTGGTTGCGTGCGATAAAACTGGGGCGATGTCGCCGGCGTCCGCACCAGCCATGTCGCCCGCAATGTCCATGTCGAACACGCCATCGGATGCCATGACGCCGTCATCGTCGGAGGCCATGAGCCCGTCCGATTCCATGGCGCCATCGGGGATGGATTCTCAGGAAACCACGATGATGACCGAGGAAAAATCGGGGCAGTAATGATGAGTGGTAAAAAGCACAAACCTGTGTGGGGCGCTACTCTGGATAACCATGGATCTATCCAGCGAAGAGCTACTTGTGCAGGTCGCCACTGGTGACAAGCGCGCATTCGGCGAACTTTATGATCGGCTAGCATCCCGGGTCATGGGTATCTGCATGCAGGTACTCCGCAACCGGGCCATCGCCGAAGAAATCACCCAAGAGGTATTTGTGGAAATCTGGCGCACCGCCCCAATGTTTTCCCCCGAAAGAGGGAGCGCGCAGGGGTGGGTGCTGCGCCTGGCCCGCTCCCGCGCCATTGATAAGCTTCGTTCCCGCATGGCAGCACTTGCGCGCGATGAGCGCACCACCATGCTTGAACAGCTCACCCGCTACATTGATGTGGAAGAAGACGCCATAACTAGTGTTGAGGGTGAGCATTTGCGTGCCGCGGTAAACGACATTGGGGAGCCGCACCGCACCGCCATTATGCTCACCTATTTTGGTGGGCTCACCCAGCAACAACTCGCCGACCACCTGGGCATTCCCCTGGGGACGGCTAAGACCCGGGTCCGTGATGGATTGAAAAAACTAAAATCTGCCCTGCATGTTACCAATAAGAAAGAGGCACGATGACTACTAAGGACCAATCCTGGCTACCCGACGAGAAATTAGCCGACACTGAGCTTGCCGACGCCCTGGCGTTGTCCACGGTGCCGGTCACCCCGTCGGATTCCCTGAAGGATACTGTGCTGGCAGCCATCGACGAGATCGAACCGGAGGGAGATTCCAGCGCGCCGGCCACCGCAGGCGCAGACGCGGTGACCAGCACGGACGCTGCTGCCACGGACCCGGATGCCGCGGATCCTGCGGATGTGGCCGCGGCCAAGGCGGATTTGGGTGGGACTGGTGGCGGGCGCGTTATCAACCTGGGCAATTGGCAGTTTCGCCTATCGAAGCAACGCATCATGTTCATTGCCGCGGCGGCCGCAGTGGTCGCGCTCTTGGCCGGCAGCGGATTCCTCCTGCCCAAGCTGCTCTCCGCCCCCAGCACCGGGCCCACCAACCAGGCGATGTCCGAAATCATGCAGTCCGCGGATGCCCAAAGCATCACTATGAGTTCCAGTGGGGTACGACTCCACCTGGTGTCATCCACCACCATGAATAAGGCCGGGGCAATGGTGCAGGGCACCCCCGAAGTGAAAAAAGGCATGGGAATCCAGGTGTGGAGCGTGACCCAAGCCGGCCGCATCCATTCAGCCGGGGTGATCGCCCCCGAAGAGCATAAAGACGTGTGGATGCCATTTGAATCCGCCACCGCCAAGGTGATTCTGACCGAAGAACCAGTGGCCGGCAGCGCCAAGCCCACCGGAACGATCCTAGGGGAAATGCAGCTATAGCTGCGGATAATGCACCTTGGGGTGTCGACAAGCGAGCTTGTTTGCAATAAAACGTAACGACCACTGGCATGCGGTGGTCGTTATGTTTTCTCCGTCGGCGGAAGCCCAATGCCGCCCATCATGGCGATTTCCGCATTAGCCAACCGCGCAATCGCAAGCACTCCTCCACGATGCTTGACGACAGGCTCTCGTGGGGAAGAATATAAGCCAAAACGCAGTCAATAAGGCCCAATAATGCACAAAAAGTACAAATTTTGGCCTAAAATATAGGTATGCTGCTTTCATTCACGGTCAAGAACTACCGATCTTTTGCTCATGAAACCACTTTGGACATGCAGTCCCCAAAGTTTCAAACACTGCGACCCCGCGAGAACGAGTCATGGAATGATCTTGTTCTTAAGCGGGCAGCAATTTTTGGCGCTAATGCTTCCGGTAAGACCAACATAATCAAACCATTGGGGATACTGCGCAAGGCCATTACATCGTCAATACGAAACGAAGACTTGGTAAAAAATTTATATAACCCACACAAACTTTATAAAGATGATCCCACCACATTCATCACTGAATATGAGTATAAGGACATTCGGTATCGGTGGACATTAGTGCTGGATAAAGCCGGCATCGTTGAAGAAAGCTTATATGCCAATGCCAAACGAATTTGGCGACCCATTTTTGAGCGCGAACGTGACACAATCATTTTTGGCAAAGGTGCACAAATCCCCATCGCCGCACAAGAGAATATTAATCAGTTTCTCAAGCCAACCGCATTATGTTTTAGCGCCTGGCGAACAATAAAAAATCCGGGTAGGTTTATTGGCGCAGTGTACTGGTGGAGAAATAAGATACGGCCTCCGATCCATGTCTCTGATTCAGATCGGGAAGCCCGCCATTCTTGGGTCATGAAGCTTGCCTCAAAAAATCTTAATTGGTTGGAACTACTCAAACACATGATGACCGCCGCGGATGTGGGAATAACAGATGTTTCCGTTAAGGAAGAAGCATTGCCGGAAAGACTACGAGAAATCCTCATGGATTTAGAAAAAGCACAGACAGAAATCTCAGGTAACACACCACAAGGTAGGTTCCTTGACGAATACCGCCAACGGTATATTGAGTTCCATCACGAAGGCGAATCAGATGGCTTTGTTCTCAAGGAAGAGGATGAGTCACGAGGCACACAGGTATGGATTGATAGTATTTTCCCTGCGCTTTATGCGCTTTACCATGGTGCGCTCCTTATCGTTGATGAATTAGATAGCAGCCTGCATCCCACATTGCTGCGTGAATTCATTCATTACTTCCAGGATGAAGAGATTAATACCCAAGGTGCACAGTTGATTTTCACGACCCATGATCTCACGCTCCTAGGCAACCACCCCACGGAAGCGCTAGATCGCAACGAGGTATGGTTTGTGGAAAAGCAGCAATCAATTTCCAAGCTCATTGCTTTGAGTGAATTTTCATCACGCGATAATCACAATATTGAGAAGCGCTATCTCCAGGGTGTCTTTGGCGCTGTTCCTATCACTTCCTCACGAGGCATTGTCGAGGCCCTAGATGCATTACGTTCAGCGATAACGGAAACGAAAGCATAGAACATGGCCAAAAAGAATAGGAACAAAGAAACAAATTCACGCCGACGCAGAGGTCCAGAAACGCGCTCCACGTCTAAGCCCATTCTCCTCTTTGTACAGGGAGAATGCACCGAAAAAGACTATTTCAAACTTTTAAAACGTCACTTAAGGTTGCATAGCCTTACCATAATAACAGAATCACAATCACCAGAAAACCTCATTAAGCAGACAAAAACCACCATTAACAGAGAGAATGACGCGCCCTTTTCCGCAATATACTATGTTGTTGATGTTGATGCCACTAGTAATGAGCAGTTCCATCAAGCCTTCAAAGCAGCAAAAGATGCAACTAATCGCAAAACCGAATACCATTTTGTGGTATCCCATGAAAGCTTTGAAGCCTGGCTACTAGCACACTTCGAAGACATTCGAAACAAAAACATTCCTCGAACAACCATGGGCAAAAACTTACAGGGTAGAAAAATGCTCAATGGCCCCAACGATAAAAACGTTTCAGATGACTTCCCAGTGGGAGATTATGAACAGGCTGTGAAGCAAGTCACGCATTGTGCCTTTGATGAGGTCAACCGAGAAACTACTAGCACAGCAATGCCCCACCTGATTACTGAGCTCATAAAGTTGAAGCCAAAAACCCAACCAAAATAGGGCTACCTGCTCGACTTGAGGTCCTGCGGCCACCGGGATTTGTCCAGGGTGAATAGTGGCTCATCCCGGAGCTCCGCCACGCCGTCGCCAAGCACCACGGTGCTGGAATTATTCGAAATCTTGACGGTATCGCCGCGGGTATCCACAAAATATGGGCCCACCTGCACCACGGACTCGTCCGGGAACGTGTCCTCGGGGTTGATATTCCCCGACGGAAAATAGGATGTGCGCAATGATGGTGGTGGGCTGAACGAGAAGGATGCGAAATTGGTTTTACCTTCACTGTTGCTCTTGCTGTCGCTATTGGTTGGTGCCTGCGCGGGGCCCTCATTGACGATTGGCCAGGTGGCTTTCTGCCGGTTCGTGCAGCTCGGGCCACTGGTTTTCTGGGTCAGGTAGAAATCGCAGAGGATTTTTCCGTCGCTCATGGGGACGTCGGCAAGCACATTACCCTCATATGTTTTAATTGCGGGCGAGTAATTCGCGTTACCCAGGGGGATGGTGATGGCGTCGCTCGCGGGCGGGTTGGTGTGAAAGTCCAGTTTCAGGGGTTTCACGTCGATGGTGGGGTTGGTTTCCTGCCGCAGCGCCCCATCCGCATATTTATAGGTGATTTTCTGGGTGGGTCCCTCGGTCACGCGCGGGTAGGCCAGGGCTTCGTAGGTGACCTCCAGCTGGTTGCCGGCGATCGTAATGTCGCGCGCATCATAGGCGAGGAGGAAACTCGCGTCGGTAATCAATTGGTCACGATGAAAAAATATGAGGGTGCGTTGTGCGGATTCCATCGCCATGGGATCGTAGTGCGCCGGGTCTTGTTCCACACCCTGGAGGCTCACCCAGCTGAGGTCGGCGCAGGGATCGAAGTGATTGTCCTGCACTGTGAAATAAAACTGGTGGCTGCTGCCCTGGATGGGGATTTTCTTAGCGGTTGCCCACAGTCCGAAGGCGGTTTCGGCCAGGTCGAGTTGGGGGTGGCATTCGGTGTCCGCCACCTGTGTGCCGGTCAGCCCGGTGTCGGCGCCGCCGCCGAGACCCGCCAT
>CAJZGD010000062.1 GCA_915275065.1 uncultured Corynebacterium sp.
CCATAGCCCCAGGCGACAACGTTCCGGTAACCGACCCGTCGTACGCTCCAGTATATCGCAGACGCTAGAATTTATCACCAATTAGTGTGCAACAAACCTAGCCAACAGGCAGGAAACTAAAGAAGCTCCATAGAGATGTCACTGATAAATACATTGTGAGCTTTCTCGCCCGGAGGGAGTGACGATTATTCCCCGGGTACGGCTGGGGAAGAGTTCCGGGCATTCATCGTAACTGTCACTGAGCTCCAACAGGATAGCTGCTTCCCGGACGTTGTCACCCTCCTCATCCTCGGGGACAGTCACAATGGTGGTGAAAATGAATACCGCGTATTCTTCCAGTTCTGCTTCGGTAAGGGTTTTTCCGTATCCAAAGGCCTGCGGCAGAAGTAAATCAAGAATTGGTTGTGAATGCCCCATGCTATAAGCCTGCTCTGAGGCTAACACCACCTCATATTTTTCTCGCACTGCGTCTACTCGCTCCTGGTATCGTTTCTTTGCTTCATTCAATGAGTCATAGCGACACAAAAACTTAGTGATGTAGCACCAGGTGTAGGATTCTTCAGTCATGAAACCTCAATTGTCGTGGGCTAATTGTTGGTGGGGAAAGTCTGGGGTTTGGTTTCCTGAGGCGGATACCAGTGTGGCACTTGTGCGACTGGGGAATGTTGGTGATGACCCATCCGCGTAGTCTAGTTCCAGCAGGTGAGTAACCGTGTGGGGGTTGGTGTCATTGGGAATGGTGATGATGGCGGTGAAGACGAATGCGGAGTATTCTTCTTCCCTGCATGTGGGCTCTGGGTGGGAGGCAATAAGCTCGGCGAATAGTGGCGGGGTGGAGAGTTGGTAAGCATATTCGGATACGAGAACCACATCGTAGTCTTGTCTTACTTCGGTGATGCGCTCGTGGTAGCGTCGTTTAGCTGCATGAAGCAGACCATATTGAGTGACGAAAATGGTGTAATAGCACCAGGATTGTGTCATGACGATCCTTAATTTTTATACGTCTTCGCATTCGGGGTCTTCATAGCCCGAGGGTGTCATGTGGATGAGTCGGGTATGACTGGGAAAAACCGCTGGGAACTCGTGCACATAGTCCAGTTCTAGCAGGTTCATTACATAAAACCAGAGATCATCAATGCCGCTTTCGCTGCGTTCGGGAATGTTGACGATTGTGGTGAGAGCGAAGGTTGAGTAGTTTTTCTTTTCGGCTTCGGACGGGGGTTCGTCAAAACCGATGAGCTCCCCGAGAAGCGACTCAAACATGTAGTCAACATGCCCCAGGTCAAGGACTTGTTCTGATGCGAAAATAATATCATAGCCGCATCGCGTTGTAGTGAATAACCGTTCCTGGTAGCGTTCTTTCGCCGCCGCGAGGGAATCGTAGTGACATACGAAAATGGTGATATAGCAGTAGGTATTGATTGGTATGGTGGGTTGGTTCAACAATGGTTGTGCCTTTAAAATTCTGTGCTGATTTTAGGAGATACTACAGGTAGATGCTCAGCCACCGCGGGAATGCAGCATTCCTATTATGCCCAATTACATTCTTAGTCTTCCTTTGCTCCACTTCCCAATTTCTTCCCATGCCAACACCTATACCCACATGTTCATCAACATTTTCATGCGTATCCATAGAAGCTTATTCGGTGTCCCTACACATGGCTAGTCTTTGGGAGTAAGGAAAGGCAAGCTAGATGGCATGTATTTCCGATTTTTCATCTGCTAGTGCAGATAAGTTTTCCCAGCGACCAAATAGCCTTCCCATAAGGAAAACCATGGCATACTCAATACATCATTTTTTGCGAAAAACAACGGAAAAAACCAAGGCCTTGGACCAAATGGCTTCGTATATTCACCAAAACACCGACATGAAGGTCTATCTTTTCCTTAACCTGGACGACTATGCGGATTTTGAAGCGCTCCAGGAACACTATCATGGGCGCATCAAATGGGTTGTTAATATTGTTGAAACGTGTCCTTTTGGGTTCCTGGAATCTTGTCCGTTTTATGGACTTGTGGAATTCGATGGGAAAGACGCCAATATTGATCCCGGCGGTGCATTTTACTCCACGCTTGCTTCCTTTGAAGGTACAGTCATAATGGCCGATATAGTTGATTTCTCTGAGAAAGCCAAAGAGATTTTAGCCCCAAACGCTGCTGATTTCCCAGAATCTTTCGATGACTATTTACACCTGATTCAGGAGCAAGATGATGATCCAGATCCTATCGAAGCTGATTTACTAGCAGCTGGTGCGGCATTGGTTTATTCATTAGATCTTTCTGACACTGTATCTGGTGATACCCCAGGAGAACTCTTTCTTTCAGAACGCGTATGTATCGGTGACACACGTGGGGAAGCACTCATGTACCAGTTCTTCGATCCTAACAATGCCGACCAATAATCACCTGTGTTGAATAATGGCGGTGAACTGCAGATTACGGGAATTTTCCACCCCCGAGCACACTTGCTACCTAGTGCATCCCGGAAACTCCCGAAACCTCCTCCTTCTCTTGGTCTTCCCGATCCCGGTGCTGCAAATGGTAGAGGGCTCCCTGTTCGGCCAGCAGGTCGGCGGGGCTGCCTTGTTCCACGATTCGGCCCTGGTCCATGACCGCCACCCAGGTGGAGTCGGTGATATTGTCCAGGTCGTGGGCGATTTCAATGATGGTGGCATCCGGGTGGGCTGCGTGCAGCCGGCGGCGCACCTCAGCGGCGAGGGCGGGGTTGAGGTGGGCGGTGAACTCGTCAAGCACCAGCACCCGACCGCCCCGCAAGAGAGCTTGGGCCAGGGACAATCGTTGCCGTTGACCCCCGGAGAGCGCACTGCCGCCTTCCCCCACCGGGTCGGTCAGCTCTACTTCTTCGTCCAGGCAGGCCACCTGAAGGGCGGCCAACAGGTCGGCGTCGGAGGCTGCGGGCTGGGCCAGCCGGAGGTTGTCGGCCACGGTAGTGTTCATGGCCCGAATGTCTTGGGTGACTACCGCCACGGCGGCCCGGAGGGAGTCGAGGTCGTATTCCCGGTGGTCACGGCCGTCGATAAGCACAGCACCATTGTCAACGTCCCAATAGCGTAGTAGGAGTTTTGCCAGGGTTGATTTGCCGGAGCCGGTGGTGCCCACCACGGTCACCCATGCGCCGGCGGGCACGGCCAGGTTCACCCCTGTGACGACCGGCCGGGGGCTGCCCGCATAGGTGTAGGACACGTCGCGCCATTCCACGCTCAGGCCGGGGCCGTGTGGCGCCAACTGGGCAGGCCCGGAGGCGGGGGCGAGTCCGGCGTGGGAGAGCATCCACACCCGGCGGGCAGCTGCGAGCGATTGGGAGAGATGATTGCCCAGGTCGGCGACCTCGTTTACCATGTCCCAGCAGCGGAGCACCGCAAACATGGCGGCCACGGTGACAGGCAGGTTGTCGGTGGCTGGCAGCAGCATGAACAGCACCGCGAGTCGGGCGGCGGCCACCGCCCCGGTGCGGGCCCCTACCAGGGCGCTGCGGCGCACATAGTCGTGTTGCAGGGGTATTTCTAATTCGGATAGTTCGCGGTGGCGTCGTTGTTCGGCGTCGTACCCGATGACTTCCGCGACGCCACCCACGGAGTCGGTGATGTGTTGGGCGAGGGCCCCGCGGCGGCCGGTGACGCGCACGGCAAACCGGTAGGCGCTGGTGTCAATGGTGATGAGGGTGACGATCAGCAGGATGATGGCGGCGATGAGCCCCTGCCAGGGGGCGATGACGGCCACGCATGCGACCACGCAGGTGGGGACGATGATGGCGGATATGACGGGGGCGGTGGTGTGGGCGAAGAACACCTCGATTTGGCCGATGTCGCGGGTGAGTCGGGTGAGCATGTCGCCGCTGCCCACGGCCCGGTTTCCGGTGGCGGAAACAATGGCGGGGGCTTGGGGGTAAATGTCACGGAAGACCCGCACCCGAATGAGTTCGAGGGCCTTGAACGCAACGAGGTGTCCGAAATAATGTTCGAGATACCGGAGGAAGGCTTTAGCGAGGGCCGCGGCAATCATAAAGCCGATCACTGCCGGGATGCTGGGCGGGTTCACCCCGTTCCCACCGTCAACGGCCCCCATGGCGACGGCGTGCGCGACCAGTGCGTAGACGGGGACCACATAAAGGAGTATGCCAAGCACTTGGTTGGCGATGCGGCAGAGCGTGGAAACGCCCAGTGGGGCCAGGACCGGCCGGGTGATGCTAATAAGCCAGGTGACGAGTTGTTTAACGGTAGGTTCCATGGTGTTCTGCAAGGGTGTTGTCGGCGGTGAGGGTGCCGTTATTGACGGTGATGATGCGGTCCATATGCCGCAGGGTGGTGGTGCGGTGGGTGACCATGATGAGGGTGTGGTCGCGGCCCAGGTCGTCGATGGCGGCAAGAATTTCGCGCTCGGACGCCAGGTCAACGTGGGAGGTGGGCTCATCAAGCAGGATGATGCGCCGCCCAGAAATAATCGCACGTGCAAGCGATATCCGTTGTGCTTGGCCCCCGGAGATGCCGAGGCCTTGCTCGCCAAGTTGGGTGTCGAGCCCGCTCGGCATGCGGCGAATCTCGTCGGCGACGCGGGCGCGTTCGAGCGCGGCCCACATGTCGGCCTCGGTGGCGTCGGGGCGGGCGATGCGCAGGTTGTCGGCGATGGTGCCAGTAAACAGCCAGGTGGTTTGCGCCACGCTTGCCGACGCCTCCCGCAGCGTGACCTGCCCGCTTCGGGGAATGAGGTCGCCACCCATGAGGGCCAGGAGGGTGGATTTGCCTTGGCCGCTCCGCCCGATGATCCCCACCCGCTCGCCGGGGGCGATGGTGAGGTTGATGTGGGAGAGCACATCCCGGTCGTCGTAGCCGAACGACAGGTCGGTGATGGACACCGCGGCCTCTTGGTGGGGGTCGATGGGAACGTCCCTGCGGCGAACCCGGCTGCGACCACGGAGGAAGCCGAAAATGCCGCGCTGGGCGCCCAGCCCGCTCATGCCCACATAGAAGAAGGCACCCACCTGGTCCATGGGTTCCAGAAGCAGAATGCTCAACCCCATGATGGCGATGGCCTGGCCGGTGGTGAGGGTGGTGCTGCTCAACACCAGGTAGGCGGTGGTGGTGACCACGGCCAGGTAGAAGGCGGCATCCATGACAAACAGGATGAGCTGGTTGCCCTTGAGGAGCCGCATGACGGCCTGCCGGTTGCGTTCCCCGGTGGCGGCCAGCTGGTCGGAGATTCGGCCGGCGGCACCCAATAATTGGAGGGTGCTGAGCGATTTCAGGGCATCCATGTAGTCGGCGGCCAGGGCCTTTCTGGCGTCCTGGGAGCCGGAGGACACCGTGGAAATGATCTTACGGAAGCCACAGATGAGGAATGGCACGATGACGAGCATGCCGAGCAGGATGAGGGCGATGCGCCCGGACATGGTGCCGATCACCCCCAGCACCACCAGGGGGGCGGTGAGGGAGGCAACGATTTGGCCGACGAATCCCACCCGGAGGGCCATCATTTTTTCGCTGGATTCGGTGGCAAGCGACACCACGGCCCCGGTGCTGTCCACCGGTCCGCTGGCGAAGACCGCATCAATGATGCGGTGCCGGATTCGGGATTCTTCGGCAATATGGCCCCGGGCCACCACCATAGTGCGGATCATAATGGTGGTAAACGTGAGAATCACTCCCCACAGAATCAGCTCACTGCCACCCCCATCAATGACGGCCCCGGCCCCCATGATGGATAATGACATTCCCACGACGGAAAGCCAGGTCAAAAGCACCGAACAGGCAATGGTAAGCCGGGCTTGGGCACTGAGTCGATAGGGAGGTTTGGATTGCCTAACTTGCATAGTTTTTAATGATATCTGGCCGGCAACTACCCCCACACTTACCCCAACTTTAGGTTAACCACCCTCACCCCCCAATAGTTTTAGGGCCGTCAATCATTATGATTGACGGCCCTTATTGTGGAGCATAGGAGAATCGAACTCCTGACCTTCTGCTTGCAAAGCAGATGCTCTACCAATTGAGCTAATGCCCCATTTGTTCCAGTGGGCCTAGCAAGAATCGAACTTGCGACCTCATCGTTATCAGCGATGCGCTCTAACCGACTGAGCTATAGGCCCCGGGGAACGAGATAGAACTTTACCCAGTATGACCGGGACTTGGCAAATCGCCTGCTCGGGACCTAGTTTCGCCTGCGTTATAGCGTCGTAAAGCTATTTTACTCTGCTTCGTAGCGGAGTGTCACGCGAATACCGCCAAACAAATCCACCACTGCGTTATATAGCACCGCCGTCAGTGGGGCGAGTGCGGAGAAAAAGATGGCAAAAATAGCACCAATGAGTGCCACCAGGGACATCACCACGCCAAACGATAAGGTTTGGTCGCCACCCACGCCACCAATAACCTGATTGACCTGGTCCCACACCCCAAACGCCGCCATGCCTAAATAGAGCACCACAGCACAAATTATCCAGGCCGCCAGGCCGATGATAGAGAGCGAAAACGCCGTGCGGAACGCCGACATCGGGGCAATACGTTGCACCGTGTATTCACGAGTAGCCATTAATCTTCTTCCTCAATGGTTTCTTGCTTAGGAGCGCGCGACTTGGCAGTAGCCACGGCTTCTGCTTCCTCCTCGCCTTCGCCCTCAACATTACGGTCGATGGCAAGGAGCTCAATGCCGTCTTCTAGATTAACCAAACGAACTCCCATTGTGGCACGAGAACTTGGTCGGATTTGGTTTACTTCCGTCCGAATAACCCCGCCGGCGGAGGTAATGGCAAAGATTTGGTCGTCATCATCGACCGCTAACGCGCCAATCAATTTGCCCCGTTTCGGGTTGTATTTGAATGTCACAACACCGACCCCACCCCGGCCTTGCACGGAATATTCGTCCATCGACGTCCGCTTCCCGTAGCCACCGGCGGTCGCCACCAGAAGATACGAACCATCCCGAACCACCGTCATAGCGAGCAGATGATCATCACCCCGGAATCGCATCCCCTTTACCCCCGCCGTCGACCGACCCATGGGACGCAACTGTTCATCGTCGGCGCTAAACCGAATGGATTGACCTTCCTCAGACACCAACAATAAATCGTCCTCATTGGAGCACAGCGAAGCGCCAATGAGCTTGTCCCCTTCATTCAGATTAATCGCAATCAATCCGCCGGAACGAGCGGATTCATAGTCGGACAGCCGGGACTTTTTCACCCGACCCTGAACCGTCGCCAACACCAGGTAGGGGGCGTCCTCATAGCTTTGAATCTGAATGACCTGAGCAATCCGCTCCTCCGGCTGGAATTCCAGCAGGTTCGCCACGTGCTGCCCGCGGGCTGTCCGGGACGCCTCCGGCAACTCGTAGGCCTTCAACCGGTACACCCGGCCAAAATTGGTGAAGAACAGAATCCAGTCGTGGGTGGAACACACAAAGAAGTGCCGCACCACATCGTCCTGCTTCAGCTCGGCGCCCCGCACCCCCTTGCCGCCGCGGCGCTGCGACTTATACGCATCCACCTTGGTGCGCTTCGCATACCCCGTAGACGTGATGGTCACCACCACGTTTTCGCGGGCGATCAGGTCCTCTTCGGTCACGTCGCCGGTGGCGGCAATGATTTGCGACCGGCGATCGTCACCGTACTTGTCCACGATCTCTTTCAGTTCATCGCGGACAATGGCGCGCTGCCGGCCCGGGGATGCCAAAATGTCCTTCAGGTCGGCAATGATCGCCTCGATCTCGGCGAGCTCATCAATGATCTTCTGCCGTTCCAGGGCGGCCAGGCGCCGCAGCTGCATGGCGAGAATCGCATCGGCCTGCACCTCGTCGATGGTGAGCAGGTCGATGAGGCCGCGGCGGGCAACATCCACGGTTTCTGACCGGCGGATCAGCGCAATGACCTCGTCCAACATGTCGAGAGCCTTCACCAGGCCGCGCAGAATGTGGGCCCGCTTCTCCGCCTCGTCCAAGCGATATTGGGTGCGGCGCACAATGACTTCGATCTGGTGGGCCACATAGTAGCGGAGCATCTGATCCAGCCGGAGCGTGCGCGGCACCCCATCAACGATCGAAAGCATGTTCGCACCGAAGTTGGTTTGCAGCTGGGAGTGCTTATACAGGTTATTGAGCACCACGCGCGGCACGGCATCCCGCTTGAGCGTGACCACAATGCGCATGCCCACCCGGTCGGAGGATTCGTCCTCGATCTTGGAGATGCCGGCAAGTTTGCCGTCCCGCACCTGCTCGGCGATGCTGGAGATCAGATTATCCGGGTTGACCTGGTAGGGCAGTTCGGTAATCACAATGGTTTGCCGGCTGCCCTCCTCCTCGATGCTGGTCACGCCGCGCATGCGGATGGAACCGCGCCCGGTGGTGTAGGCGTCCTTGATGCCCTGAGTACCGACAATGAGGCCGGCGGTGGGGAAATCGGGGCCCTTAATGTGCTCCATGCAGGCTTCTAGGGCAGTGGCGTCGTCCGCATCCGGGTTTTCCAACAGCCAATAAATAGCGTCGGCCAGCTCCCGCAGGTTGTGTGGGGGAATGTTGGTGGCCATGCCCACGGCAATACCGTTGGAGCCGTTCATGAGCAGGTTCGGCACCCGGGACGGCAAAATGCCGGGTTCCATGGTTTTGCCGTCGTAGTTAGGGGAGAAATCCACGGTGTTTTCGCGGATGTCCCGCACCATTTCCATGGCGAGCGGGGTGAGCCGACACTCGGTGTACCGCATGGCGGCGGGGCCGTCGTTGCCGCGGGAACCAAAGTTGCCCTGGCCGTCGACCAGCGGGTAGCGCATATTCCAGTCCTGGGCGAGCCGCACCAGGGTGTCGTAGATAGCGGAGTCGCCATGCGGGTGGAATTGGCCCATGGTGTCCGACACGGGCCGGGCGGACTTGACATAGCCGCGGTCGGGTCGGTAGCCGGAGTCGTACATGGCGTAGAGGATGCGGCGGTGGACGGGCTTCAGGCCGTCCCGAACCTCCGGCAGCGCCCGACCCACAATGACCGACATGGCGTAGTCAATGTAGGAGGTTTGCATCTCCTCGTTGAGGTCGATGGGGAGAATACGATCATAATCACTCACAGCATTCTATGATACCGCGTACCCACCTAGTGGTATCATAGTGATACCATGGCCATGACGCTTCGACTAGATTCCCACCAAGATCGCGCCCTCTCCCTGCTTGCCGACGCCTGGGGTTGCAGCAAGCAAGAGGCCGCCGTGCGCGCCATCGTGGTCTCCGCCCAACGCACGCTTGCCGACGCCCACATCGCCCAACTCGCGGAAACCATCATCCCGGAGCAGGCCGTGTTGGCGGCCCGAATTCGGAGAAACCGCGGGTAAACCATGGGTTTTCCGTCGTTAAGCGGGGAGCAATTGCTCATTATCGCGGACGTGTTTTGCGCGGAATACGATGTGGACGTGGCGGATTTTTCGGCGCTGTATGCGGCAGCGAGCGTGACCCGGGCGCAGTTTTCCGGCATTCGCGTGCATACCCCCGACACGGTGGGGCCGGCGCTGGCGGCGACGATCATCAAGCTGGCCCCACTCACGGACCGCAATGCGGAGTTTTCGGAGCAGGTGCTGCTGGTATACCAGGCCTACCTGGAACTCTTTGGCTAGCGCCCTCACAGCACCCTATTCGTGGCACTTTTAGCCGTCGCACTCGTGATATCACCCGAAATAACCCGGGAAATGTCTAATTATATGCAGGTAGCACCTGTGATCCGGCTGGCAATTCACTAAGTTTTTCCGGTGTATTGCGCTATCTGGGACAACTCCTGTAACATTTGTGACAGTTGTGATTACAGTTAATTAGAGTGGCCTTTGATGACTGAAATCTATCGTTATCGTCCCCTATAATCGCTAGGAGTGTTACTTAAGAACTGTGGCGGAAGAATTGCAACAAAACGATCGCAATCGTTGGTAACGCTGACATTGCGGTCGTTTTTTCTTTATTCTTGTCACTAGGTCTCAGGCCACGTTTTTTATCTTTAGAAAGGATATTTATATGTCTGATCTTTCTGTTCTTCTCGGCGATCAGCGCGAAAAAGTCGCAGCCGAGCTAGCAGAAGTTGCAGAGTCCGCCATCAACGATGCCGGCATTGCAACCAAGACCGCTTTCGGTGCCGTCAAGCTGGCAGACAAGAATGTTACTACCAAGGGTGTCAACCGGGTTCTCCCGGACCTGCTCGAAGCTCTGCAACCTCGTTGGGCAGAATACGAGGCTTCCGATGTGGAAGACTTCGGCACCTACCTCAACACCCACTCCGATGCTGCTATTGCCGACATCTTGGCTGTTGCTGATGCAAACGTCAAGAAGGCCGACAAAGCTGCCCTGGAGAAGGTCTACGACAAGGTACGCCCCAAGGCCGCTAGCCTGATGAAGCCGCATGTTCCCATGCTTGGCGACATCATCGAAAAGCACATGAAGGCCTCCTAATTAGGTCTCGCCTCACCTAGCCAAAGCCGACCCTGGTTTTCTTCGGTGAACCCGGGTCGGCTTTTGCATCCCCTCGCTTTACGACGCCCACCTCCCGGCCCGCCGGCCCCTGCCCCGCTGACCCCACCGGCAGCACATCTGATAGCTGCAAGACCCCGTTCAATCCCCCCTCTCAAGCCACCCACAACCGGTTTCGCAGCTATCAAGCCTGCTACAAACCGCAGCACCCCACACAGCACATTATCTAAGCGGGGTTTCTTCTGGAAACCCTTCCCTCAGGATCCCACCAACCGGGATTGTCAGCTTAGAATCAGTGCAGCGCCGACAGCAGCACTTCTGATAGCTGCGAAACCTCCGAAGTCCCCACGCTTGAAACCTTCTAAACATGGTTTTGCAGCTATCAAATCTGCTACATCAGGCACAAGTTGCAGCACATCATCTAAGCTGACAAACCGATTACAGGAACCCCGCATTCACCCACCCAAGCCAAAAACCCCGCTTAGAACATCTACAGCCACTGCCCACTGCAAAAGTGCTAAGCGGGGTTTCTCTTCCAAGACCCATCTGGAGGAAACGAATCATGGGGTTTGCCAGCTTAGAAAATGTGCTGTTCGCTCGGTAAGCGAAACCGCTTCTCCCGTACCCCCGCTTAGAACATATGCAGCACTGCCGGCAGCACATCTGATAGCCGCGAAACCCCCAAACCTCCCAGATTCCATGTCCCCTAAACATGGTTTTGCAGCTATCAAACCAGCTAAGCTGACAAACCCACTGCCCCCATCGCTGCTGCACATTATCTAAGCGGGGTTTCTCCCGAAAATCCTCCCCCTGCACCACTCACAACCGGGATTGTCAGCTTAGAATCAGTGCAGCACCACGGGCAGCACATCTGATAGCTGCGAAACCTCCGAAGTCCCCACGCTTGAGACCTCCTGAACGGGGTTTTGCAGCTATCAAACCAGCTACACCGCCCCGCAGCACATGTTCTAAGCTGACAAACCGGTTGGAGGGATCCTAGATTTACGCACCCAAGCCAGAAACCCCGCTTAGATAATGTGCAGCAAGGCAAAGGTGTTGTGCTTCAGAAACGCTAAGCGGGGTTTCTGGTGCCAGCGGTCCCGGGTGTGGGCATACACACCC
>CAJZGD010000063.1 GCA_915275065.1 uncultured Corynebacterium sp.
GCGGCGCTAGCAGGGGTCGATGCCCCGCCGCTGCTGCCCTTGGAGGAGGCGGTCTTGTCGCTTGATGCCGCGGAGGTACCACCACTTGCGGTGTTGCCGGAATCGCCGGAATCACTACACGATGCGAGTACTAGAGCACTAGCAGCAATGGCGGCCACGGCCACCTTTTTCATGTTGCTCACTCGAATACGATTCTGCACTTTGAAAGTTCTCCTTAAACAAATGAGCTGTAGTCAAACCACAGCATTGGATTGCGATTCCCACCCTAACAAACAGTTTTAGGATTTTTGCCAGTTCACAGCCTATTGGCAGAAACCTCCCAGTTTTTTTCGAAATCTAGAACGAAAGAACTAGGTCTCACAGGGAACCGTGAGGTTTCTTTCGTCGTAAAGCAAGCTACACTATTGGTCGTGCAGTTAAGCAGGGATTCCATCATTGCTGCCAGTCTTACCATTTTAGGGCGGTTTGGTCTGGCCGACATGACCATGCGACGGGTTGCGGCATCACTTGGGGTGGCACCCGGCGCGCTCTATTGGCATTTTAAGAATAAGCAAGCGCTCATTGATGCCACCGCGCGCACGCTCTTAGCCGATTTTCTCACCTCACGGTACGACGATTTTCCCACGGCCTGTCGGGCGCTTCGGGATGCCATGCTCGCTACCCGGGACGGCGCCGAATTAATCAGTGCGGCGTTGATAGATCCAGCCCTACGGGCGGAGGTCACCAAGGTGCTTTCTGCGGCAGTGCCGGAGTCGGGGGCGGTGACCGCGCTGCATTTTGTCATGGGCGCAACTGTGTTGGAGCAATCCGAATATTTGCGACTAGAAACTACGGAATCGGGTGCCCCACAGCCGAATTTTTCCGGCGTGTCGGACCCAATTCCGGGATTAGAAAATGCCCGCCAAGCTGCGAAGATTCAAGCTGATGAACAATTTCAAGAAGGTTTAGGAATCATAACTCGGGGCTTGAATGAAAATCAGCGCTAAAATGGCGGCATGACTTCTGCACCGACATCTGAGCCCCGTAAGATTTGGCCCGGCGATGCTTACCCGTTGGGATCAAAATATGATGGTGCTGGAACCAATTTTGCGATATTTTCCGACATCGCGGAAAAGGTCGAACTGTGTTTAATTGACGACGATGGCAACGAAGAACGAATCAACCTTGAAGAGGTAGACAACCACACCTGGCACTGCTATCTGCCTGGGGTTTCCCATGGGCAGCGCTACGGCTACCGGGTGCATGGCCCCTATGATCCCGCCAATGGGCACAGGTGCGATGCGAGTAAATTATTGGTTGACCCCTACGCCCGTGCGTTCGATGGGGAATTCGACGGCCACCCGTCACTGTTCAGCTATGACATCACCAAACCATACGACATGTACTCCCGTAACACGGAGGACTCCCTCGGGCACACCATGCTTTCCGTGGTGGTCAACCCGTTCTTTGACTGGGGTTCCGACAAACCCCCGAACATCCCCTACCACGAAACGGTCATTTATGAAGCCCACGTGAAGGGCATGACCATGACCCACCCGGAGGTGCCGGAGGATTTGCGCGGCACCTACGCCGGCATGGCCCACCCAGAGGTCATAAAATATTTCAAAGAACTGGGTGTGACCGCGGTTGAGCTCATGCCGGTTCACCAATTCCTGCAGGACGATAGGCTGCGGGAATTAGGGTTACGGAACTATTGGGGATATAACACCTTCGGGTTCTTTGCCCCCCACCAGGATTACGCCGCCAGCACCGAGGTGGGTGGCGCCGCCAACGAGTTCAAGAGCATGGTGCGGACGTTCCATGAGGCCGGCATTGAAGTGATTTTGGATGTGGTGTACAACCACACCGCCGAGGGCAACCACCTGGGCCCCACCATTGCGTTCCGCGGCATCGACAACGACTCCTACTACCGGCTTGTCGACGATTCAAAGGCCCACTACATGGACTACACGGGCACCGGCAACTCCCTCAATGTGCGTGACCCCCACTCGTTGCAGATGATTATGGATTCGCTGCGCTATTGGGTGGAGGAAATGCATGTGGATGGGTTCCGCTTCGACCTGGCCTCCACCCTGGCCCGGGAGCTGCACGATGTGGACCGGCTGGCCACCTTCTTCGACCTGGTGCAACAAGACCCGGTGGTGTCCCGCGTGAAGCTCATTGCCGAACCGTGGGATGTGGGCGAAGGCGGCTACCAGGTGGGGAACTTCCCCACCCTGTGGGCCGAATGGAACGGTAAATACCGGGACACGGTGCGGGACTTTTGGCGGGGCGAGCCCTCCACCCTGGGCGAATTCGCCTCCCGGCTCACCGGCTCCTCCGACCTGTACGCCCATAATGGGCGCCGACCCACCGCCTCTATTAACTTTGTGACCGCCCACGATGGGTTCACCCTCAACGACCTGGTCAGCTACAACTCCAAGCACAACCTGGCCAATGGGGAAGACGATCGGGATGGGGAATCCCACAACCGGTCGTGGAACTGTGGTGTGGAAGGCCCCACCGACGACCCGGCCATCAACCAGCTGCGGGACCAGCAGCGCCGTAACTTCCTCACCACTCTCCTGTTGTCGCAGGGCACCCCCATGATTGCCCACGGTGACGAAATGGCACGCACCCAGCAGGGCAATAATAATGTTTACTGTCAGGACAATGAGCTGTCCTGGATCAACTGGGAGTTCGTGGACACCAATGCGGACCTGCTGGAGTTCACCAAGCGGCTCATTCGGATTCGGAAAAACCACCCAGTGTTTAGACGGCGTCGATTCCTCGCCGGCGACCCGTTCGGTTTTGACGCTGCCGACCGGGATATTGCCTGGCTGGTGCCCTCCGGCAGGCTCATGACCCAGGGCGACTGGGAATTCGCCTTCGGTAAGTCCCTCATGGTGTATTTGAATGGGCGCAGCATTGTCGAGCCCGACCGGCGGGGCCAAAAAATCGAAGACGATTCGTTCCTGCTGATGTTCAATGCCCACTACGACAGCATTGACTTCACCATTCCCGGGAAACAGTTCGGGGTGAGCTGGAAACTCATTGTTGACACCACCGAGGCCACGGGTTATCCCGCCGAGGCGAAGCATGTGCCCGCCAATGGGTCGATCACGGTGCCCGCCCGGTCCATCATTATTCTGCGGCAGACCGAGCTGCCCACCGCGGAGGCGGATGCAGACGATCACGGCACCGTGGATCAGAAATCCGTGGGCGAGGTGTCGGCACCGCTCAACCTCACGGTTATGCAGCCAACACCGGAGCTCTTGTCGGAACCGGCCGCGGATGCGGAGGAGCAGCAAGAGCCCACGCAAGAAACCAAGGCGGAGGCAGAAGCGGAAGCGGAAGCAGCCCCGCAACAGCCGGAGCCGGAGGAACCCAAGCCGGCGAAACCGGCGGAACCTGCGAAGCCTGCCGAGCCGGCCGCTAAGCCGGCCGCCGACAAGCAGGAAACCTCGGACGCGGACTCGATCAGCGCCGCCGACAAACCCGATGATTATTCTGCCAAGAATAATTACGGCGACGAGTCCTAACAGATAACGTTTTCCGCCCCGGCACGTCAAGTGATTGCGTGTCGGGGTTTATGTGTAAGCTCATATGCGGCCAACTAAATTTCGGAAGGACTTTGAGCCCATGTCTTCTATCAGCGCGTACGGTGCCACCATCGAGGTAACGCAGGCAGGCGTGTATATTACTCCATCCCGGTTGGCCCAAGCATTGGAGCATGTCCCCCACCTGGTTCCCATCGACCGCATCACGGGCGCCGCCGAACTGTCCCCACCCACCGCCTACGGCCTGGGCGCGGTAGAGCTCACCGGAACAACGGAGGTTATTCGGTTCGCGCCGGGGCAGGCAGCAAACATGACGACGCTTATCGACGCCGTGACCGACGCGGTGCAGGGCAATGCCCCCGCCCTGGTTCCGGGCCTGCATTTCGTGGGTGTGGATGTGGAAACCGCCAACGCGGATTGGGGGTCGATCTGCCAGATTGGGGTCGTGCGGGTCGTCGATGGCATGCAGGTGGATTCCCACGAATGGTTGTGCCGACCCCCGGCCGGCATTGACCATTTTGATGAGGGGAACATAAAGATCCATGGGATTACCCCGGACATGGTGACCGACGCCCCCGACTTTGCGACGGTGTTTCCCGAGGTAGTTGCCTATGTTGCAGACCAGGTGTTGGTGGCGCATAACGCCCAATTCGATTTGACGGCGTTTTCCCGGGCCTGCCACGCGACAGGCACCCCGGTCCCCCACTGGAAGTTTGCTTGCTCCCTGGCAGCATCGCGGGCGGCAAAGTTGGGTATTACCAGCCATCGGCTGCCGGTGGTTGCCCAGTATTTGGGGGTGGAATTGGATCGTCACCATGATGCGGTGGCGGATGCGCGGGCGTGCGCCGGGATTTTTGTGCAATTGGCGTTGCGGGCCCACGCCACCGGCGATATCGAAACCGTGTTCACCACCTTGGGGTTTAGTCTGGGGGATTTGAATACTGAGCGTATTTACCCAGTTTTGAGTAATCCGCCAACCGTTGCGATTGCTGGCGGCCAAAGCCGTGCTGGCAGTGCTGCTACCCCGGTCCCAGCGGGGCCGGCGCCGAAATCCGCCCGATGGGCTAAGGCCGCCACCCCCACCACAGTTCCGGACACAAACCCCGACGCGGACCCCAACCATCCGCTGTTTGGGCATGTTATTACCCTCACTGGCGATTTCGAACCCTATGACAAGGGTGAACTGTGGGAAAAAATGGCAGCAGTGGGCGCCACCGTCGCCAAGAATGTGACGAAGAAAACAACCATGCTGGTCATGGGGCCGTGGGACAGTGTCACTTCGAAACAGAAACGAGCGGAAGAACTTATAAGCAAAGGCCAGAATATAGAAATGTGGCAGTCGATGCGGCTGTTCACTGCCCTGGGGCTGGACCCCACCGCGGATGATGATGCCGACGATGACGAGCCGCCGTTCTAGATTCGTTTCGGTTGCGGGAGTTTTGGTGATTGGTGGCCAAAACCTTGGGGATTGTAGTCCTATTTCACGACCTACATATCGCCTCGCTTTTAGGGGAGTTCACCATGACAACCACCTTCCGCACCAGATCCCGCCGCCACCACGATGCTCACACCACGCATTCCCCCACTTGTTCAACATCCCCAACATGTCCGACGCCCCTGGATGACTCGTCGCCGCTACTGGGGGCGGCCGCGCTTCCCGCACTTCGGTTGCGGCTGCTGGTCACCTCCTCCACCACCCCGGTTCGACGCACCAATGATGGGTTTTATGCCGCACCAGCCGAGGTGGCGCTTTCCGGTAATCTTCGCGCCGGGTTTTGCTGCGGCAATTATGCGCTCAGCCACGAGTTTTTGGGCGGCCTGGGGTTGGGGATTCGGGACGCCTGGAATCGTGCCGCCGCGAACATGCTGGACGCAGAGTCCGATCATCAGGGTGTTGCCGTGCAAACCCGGCCGCTGAGCTGCCTGACCGGTCGACACCTGCCTGGTGTGCAAATCAGGTTTGCCCACTCCTCCCCCACCGCCTGGCTGGCCCACCCACAGCTGTTCGCCACCTTGTTTCATCACCTCAGTCGGGTTCTTGGGGAGGAGGCCTGTTTCTATGCCCCCAGCGATGGGCTGCTCATTGCCGCAGGCCTGAGCGACGACCGGATCGGGGTGGAATCCTGGCTGGTTGAGGAGCTCCAGCCCCGGCTTGCGTGTCGGATCTACTATCGGCGTGGGTTTCCCACCACCCGTGGTGGCAGTGGTGGCCTGCCGCATGAGGGGCTGCTCAGTTCCGACTATCTGGCGGAATTGCGTGATAGGCGGCGCGCCCACCGCCGCACCAGGTGGGATGTTGATGCTGGTGATGGCACCTGTGGGGAGTATGTCACCCAGGCGGATTATGATGGGCAGGATCACCAACACGCGGCATGATTATGGGTTCATGAGGTGCAGCGTGTTTTTGTGTGATGTTTGAGTTATTGACGGATTTGTACCAAGGATGATCACCGGTGACTAATTTACAGCAGCTCCACCAGCGATACCAGGAGTTTTGCGCCAAGTATCCGAATGCCGCGGCGGATTTCTTAGGCGCCATCGAGGATGTGCTTTCCGACGCTGGCCTCACCTACGATCATGTGACCGCCAGGGTGAAGGAATGGCGATCGTTGCGCAGTAAGTCCCGGAAGCGCCGGCCCGATGGCACGCTCATGTATCCGCACCCATGGCAGGACATTCATGATCTTATTGGGGTGCGGGTAACCACCTACCATTCCACCGAGATTCCCCGCATCATTGAGGCCCTCACCGAGGTGTTTGAAGTGCGGCGTAGCGTGGATAAGACCGCTCAAACCCGCGTGTCTGGTTCGTTTGGTTACGGCTCGCATCATCTCATTTTGCGGGTGCCGCCTTCACCAGTCACCCCGGCGTTTCAGGCTTATGTGGGGCGGGAATTTGAGGTGCAGATCCGTACCGTGCTGCAGCACGCCTGGGCCGAATTCGAACACGACATCAGGTATAAGCGCCGCGGCAACACCGGGAAGCTCGCCCCGGAGGTGGATCGGGCGTTTACGCTGGCGGCGGGCCTGATCGAGCTGGCGGATCAACAGTTTGACCTGATTGCCGCGCAACAAAGTGCCACCGACACCACGGCGCCCATTGATCTTGATGTGAAGTTCACCGCCGAAACCCTCCCGGGCATTATTGCGCTGCTTCACGGCAATACCATCCCCCAGTCGCGTCTGGAGCATTACCATTGGCTTGAGGAGCTGTTGCACGCCCACGGGCTCACCACCGTGGCGCAGTTGACGGAGCTCATGACCCCGGCCAATCTTGAGCGGGTACGGAAGGCGCTTCGCTACACGTTCCAGCCCGGGCAAGTGCGCATCATTGACGACCTGCTGCTTGCTACGTTTGGGGAGGAACATATCGCGAAGACGGGGGCTACCGGTAATTTTCCGGCGCAGCGGCCGGCCCGGCTCCGGCATCGGCTCACACTCATCAACGCAGCCCACGCCGGTGAAGTTGGTTAGATCTAAGGACCACGCTTCGCCGGACCGCACTCCGTGCCGTGGGTGGGCCACTGCAGCCGCTCGATTACCTGCGGCCCCGCAGTCGGTCGAGTTCGCGCCGTTCCTTCTTTGTGGGCCGGCCGGCACCCCGGTCGCGGCGCGGCATGGACATGAGGAGCTCTTTCGGCGGTGGCGGCGGGGAGTGGTCAATGTAGCAGGTGCGGGCGATGGGGGCACCAACACGTTTGGAGATGGTGGCCACGACTTCCACCTTGATGTTCCGGTGCTCGTGCCACAGGGTGACGATGTCGCCGGGAACTACCTGCTGGGAGGGTTTCACGGTGGTGCCGTTGAGTTTCACGTGACCGGCTTTGCATTCGGCGGCGGATTGGGACCGGGTTTTTATCAGTCGCACCGCCCACACCCAGGAGTCGATGCGTACTGGTTGGGTAAACAGTGAGGTATCGAGCTCTGCCATGACGCCTTTCGTTGCTGGTAAATGCTGATTAGTAATTATCTTTGTGGTTGATGATTTCTTGGATCTTGCGGTATTCGAAATAGCCGAGCAAAATGCCGAGGGCGGAGAAGAATATGAGGGTGGTCAAAAAGGTGGTGAAGGTAGTGCTGAGCACCCCGAGAACCAGGCCACCACCAACACCTGCGGCGACGGAGATGACGCCCCGGCGGGCGTGGCGGCGAACTTCGAGTTTCCGCTGTTCTATAGGGTTTCTTGGTCGTGGTTGTAACGTCATAAGCCCCTATTCTATTCGACCCAATCGGTGCCCGCCGCGATGAGTGTGGCCTGCCCAGCGGTGAGCGCGCTTATGGTGCCATTGAGCTGCTCTGATGTTTCGGGGTTGGTGGCGAGGGTGAGGGTGACGCCGGCGGCGGTGTAGTCGGCGGCAATGACGGTGATGTCAGTGGTGGTGCGAAGGGTGGCTTCCACCCGACCGGCAATATCGAATGGGAGTTCGACAAGGTAGAGTTCTTTGCGGCTGCGGGTGACGGTGGGCACGTGGGTGAGGCAGGTGAGTACGGAATCGGAGTAGGCGTGGACGAGGCCGCCGGCGCCGAGTTTAATGCCGCCGAAATAGCGGACGGTGACGGCCGCAATGTCGAGCAGCCCAGATCCGCGGAGGGCATCGAGCATGGGGGTGCCGGCGGTACCGGAGGGTTCCCCGTCGTCGCTGGAGCGTTCGACCGGGTTGGCGCCATCGACATGATAAATGTAGGCGGAGCAGTGGTGACGGGCATCCGGGTAGCGGTTTTTGAGGTCGCTGATGAAGTCGCGGGCCTGGGCTTCGGTTTCGATGCGGGTGATGAAGGTAATGAATTTTGAGCGTTTGATTTCCAGGGTGTGGGTGGTTTCGTGGTGGGCCGCCGGCCGCCGGTAACTATTCGCGGGGTTGGTCACATCGGTGGGCATGAGACTAACTCACGACGAATTCGTATTCGGGGGTGCCGGGCTTGAGGTGGCGACAGTCAATGCGGGATGCGTTCATGCGTTCGACAAGCCCGTCGAAGTCGCTGGCACGGCCGAGTTGCAGGCCGATGAGGGCGGTGCCGGTTTCCCGGTTGTTGCGTTTGAGGTATTCGAAAAGGGTGATGTCGTCGTCGGGGCCGAGAATGTCGCTGAGGAAGGACCGAAGCTGGCCGGGTTCTTGGGGGAAGTTGACGAGGAAGTAATGCTTCAGGCCGCGGTGGACGAGGGAGCGTTCCACCACCTCGGCGTAGCGGAGCAAATCGTTATTGCCGCCAGAGATGATACAAACCACAATTTCATTAGTGCCGAGTTTCAGCTCGGACAGGGCGGTGACGGAGAGCGCGCCGGCGGGCTCGGCGATGATGCCTTCGTTTTGGTATAGCTCAATCATTTCGGTGCAGACGGCGCCCTCGGACACGACAAGAGGGTGAAGCCTGCCCAGGTTCTTTTCGATGATCTGATAGTTGATGTCGCCGATGCGTTTCACGGCAGCACCGTCGACGAAGGGATCCACGGTGTCGAGGGTGACGGGTTTTTCGGCCGTCAGGGCGGCGTTGAGGCTGGGGGCGCCGGCTGGTTCGACCCCAACAACGGCGGTGCGGGGAGACATGTCGGCCAGATAGCTGAGAATGCCGGAGATGAGTCCGCCCCCGCCGACCGGCACGACAATGGTGTCGGGGGATTTGCCCATGGCGGAGAGCTGGGAGAGGATTTCGGCCGCGACGGTGCCTTGGCCAACAATGGTGTCGCGGGCAGCAAAAGGCTCGATAATGGTGGCGCCGGTCTCCTCGGCGTAGTCGTGGGCGGCAGCGGATGCCTCGTCGAAATTAGCGCCGGTCACGACGAGTTCTACCATGTTTCCGCCATGGACCTTGATGCGGTCGCGTTTTTGTTTGGGGGTGGCGGCGGGCACGTAGATACGGCCGGGAATGCCCATGCTGCGGCAGGCAAAGGCCACCCCTTGGGCGTGGTTGCCAGCAGAGGCGGCGACGATGCCGGCGGCGCGTTGGGCGTCGGAAAGCTGCGATATGGCGTTGACGGCGCCCCGGATCTTATAGGAGCGGACGTCTTGGAGGTCTTCGCGTTTCAGGTAGATTTCGGCGCCGGTGAGGTGCGAAAGTCGGGGGCAGTATTGCAGTGGGGTGGGGGCAATGGTTGCAGAAATTCGCGCTTGTGCTAGTTGGACGTCAGCTGCGTGGATTTCGGTGGTCACTGCGGTTTGATTCATAGGCATACAGCTTAGCCCGTTGGTTTTCTGCGTTGGTAACCAGCTTGCTTATCGACGCCCGAACCGCCGGATAGGTCACATTCAGGGGTGATGTCGGGGGATTATCACATAATAAAAGCCGGTAACTGATACTCTACAATCCGTGAGTTGAAAGCCTGTTGGGCTGGGCTTTCACTAAATTATGGAGAAGGAGAATCCCCCTGATGAACTTCCGCACAGCTTTGGGCGTGGCCGTGACTATTGTCATGACATCGGCATCGCTACTTATTCCTGCCGCCGCGAGCGCCCAGGAAACCACCACTACCACCGAAGCTTCCACCGAGCAGGCAACCACGAACGCTACGGAAACCACGGAAAAGCCTACGGAGACCACCACCGCCGCATCGGCCCCGGACACGCAGGATTCAAACACGGACAGCAAGTCGGACCCGAATAAGGATCTCCAGGATTTGTCCAACGACTTATCGAATAATAAGGATAAGGACAAGGATGGTTCGATCACCTTCAACGACAAGGGGGCCGTCGAATCGGTGGGATCGGTCACGACTGATACGATTAAATTCATCGGTGCAATCATCAAGGTTTTAGCTGGTGCCGCGGGTCTTATGGTGTTGCTGGGCAAGGCATTCCCGGCCGTGAAAGACATGATTCACAACATAGCTCGGGGTGGGCATCTCTAGGCCCGGTTTTACCCCTAGGTAGCAGAATCCATCCTTAAGACGTAATCTGTTGGTTATTCAAGAACTTTCAGCTTTGGAGAATCATGAAACGAACCTTTATTGCGCTTGCTACCGCTCTGGCAGTTGGGGCCGGCTCCCTATCCCCGGTATATGCGGATGTGAGAGCCAAAGAGACAAGTGAGACCCAGGCCCCTTCCGACGATAAGCTTTCGGGCGATGTGAAGGATAAGTCTTCGGGTGTGATTGATTCTAAGAAGATGGAAAAATCCACCCAAGATCTGCTGGATAAGCAGAATGGCAGCATGAAGTCCAGCGCCGGCCAGGATGGCAAGAATTCCAGCGAGGGCACATCGTCGAAGAACAAGAAGGGTTCCTCGCCGACCGGCAGCAGCCCCATAGATTTGCTGCTGATTAGCGGGGTTGTGGGTCTCTTAGTGGTCAAGGGCTTGCAGACGCTGCGGCTGGATCCGGCCACGTTCCCACCGGAGTTGCAGGGCCTTATTCGGTTCATTAACTCCGGGGATCCGGCGCATCTGCACAGCTCCTAGGACCTGCAGATTTTAAAGGCGTGGCATATGTAACCACGCCTTTTCAGGTTTTTTCCGTGACTCGCTGCCCAAGCTGTTGCTTCAGCCCGGCAATAATAAATTCGACCTTGGCGTCCAAGAAACCCCGCTGGGGGCTCCAATGGTCTTTATTATCCAAGAGGGTTTCGGCGCTGAGTTCAGTGATGGTTCGTTTGACAATGTCCATGCCCTCGGGGGAATGCTGCATGGCGGACATGCCAACGTGGGTGGCAAGCACGGTGTCACCAATGAAATCCAGGGCGAAAAGCGCCTCTGACCTGCTGAATCCCTGCGCCATGAGGATGCCCATGGCGTGTTGGGTGAAACCCTGCACGTGGGAGAATGATTGCGTGTACTGGAATATGGTGATGTCCAGGCCCGGGTATTTTTCGCAAATATTCCAGGTGGTTTCCGCCCAATTACGCAGGAATTCCGGCCAGGGGAGCTCGTCGTCAAGCATGATCGTGCCGATTTCCGCGGCGGCCTGGGTGAGGCACGCGTCGACTAGTGC
>CAJZGD010000064.1 GCA_915275065.1 uncultured Corynebacterium sp.
CCCACGCCTGCGACCCGGTTTCCGCCTACGGCGGCGTGATTGCCGCCAACCGGGAAGTGACCGTGGAAATGGCAAACCAGGTGGCCGGTATCTTCACCGAGGTCATCATCGCCCCCAGCTATGAGGAAGGGGCGGTGGCGGTGCTGTCGGCAAAGAAGAATCTTCGCGTCCTCCAAGCCCCCCAGCCGGCCGAACAAAAATTTGAATCACGGGAAATCTCCGGCGGCGTGCTAGTGCAGCAGCGCGACCTCTTGACCGCCGCCGGCGACAACCCGGACACCTGGAAGCTGGTGGCCGGGCCGGCAGCCTCCCCGGAATTACTGCGGGAGCTGGAGTTTGCCTGGCGGGCCGTGCGGGCGGTCAAATCCAATGCGATTCTGCTCGCCAAAGATGGCGCCACCGTGGGCGTGGGCATGGGGCAGGTCAACCGGGTCGATGCGGCCAAACTGGCCGTGGAGCGTGCCAACACGCTCGCGGGTGATGAGCAGCGGGCCGTGGAATCCGTGGCCGCCTCGGACGCGTTTTTCCCATTCGCTGATGGGTTCGAAATCCTGGCGGCGGCGGGGGTGACGGCCGTGGTACAGCCGGGCGGTTCCATCCGCGATGATGAAGTGATTGCGGCCGCAGAGAAAGCCGGAGTGACAATGTATCTGACCGGGGCCCGGCACTTCGCGCACTAACGGTCCTGATATTCGCCGGCCTTCGCGGTCGGCGCCGGGTACGGGGACTGTTCGGGCTCGGATGGTCGGCGTTGGTCTTCCCGATTCGTGGCCTGGCCTGGTGGCTGGGCCGGAAACCGGCCGGTGCTCAGCAACACCACCAGGAGCAGTCCGGGCAGAATCCAGCCGCTCCAACCAAAAATCGTGAACTGGACCATGTCGGTGGGCTGGTCGCCGGTAAGCATCGGCACCGCAATGAGCACTGCGCTATTAGCGCAGGTCAACACCGTGTGCGCCACCACCGGTGGCCATAAGGAATCGCTATAAAGCCGCAGCCATGCCAGCACACCCCCCACCACAATCCCCATGCCGCAAATGGCAACAAGCGACACCACCATGGAAATCCCATGGTAAAGATAACCCAAATAGATCAGTGGCGAATAGCTTAGTCCCCAAATAATGCCGCTCACCACAATCGCCGGCACTCGCCCCAGCGGCAGCAGATGAGGCAGCAGCCAACCCCGCCACCCCAACTCGGCCCCCACGGCAAGAACCAGATATGGCAGCCACCCATAGGGAGAATAGGTGCTGGCCATAGCGGCCTTCAACGCCGAAGTAAGCGCACTAGCAGTCACATCTAAAAGCCCAATGGTGACCGCGAGATAAAGCGACCCAAAGACGAAAACCACAAAACTTACCGGAGCAATAACCAAACAGGCCAAGAATTTCAGCGGCGACGCCCACCCTAAAAAACCCAACGCGCGCAATTCGCGAATGTGGCTGATATATCGCTTCTCAACAATCCCCATGGTGGCAAGCGCCGCAATCCCCGGGCTGCACACCATGAGACACATGAGCGGCGCAAACCACGGATTATGCAACCAATCACTATTGGTCAGCAGCAGTGTCAACAACCAGGCGAGGGTAAAGGAAATCAGCAGATAAGTCACAATGGCCTGGATATTCACTTTAGCCGGCATAATCAGTCTCTCGTTGGTTTGAGTCGGTTACTGCCCCACAAGAATAGCAACCATCACGGTGCAAAGCGGGGAGGCGCCGGGTTCGGCGTTGTGCACAAACCCGACAGTAATGTGGGTTGGGTTGGAAAACCGCAGACGCCCCACTGGTGGGGGCGGGGCCAACCAAAAACCTTATGCGGTCTTATCCCACCGGAATAACACCGTGCTGAGCAGGCCAAACACGGCAGCAAACCCGACGAGCACCAGCACCGACACCATCGGCCATGAGGTGCCCAACCAGGCGGCCCGCACCAATTCGGTGATGTGATGCACCGGAGAGCACGCCATCGCGGTGCGCACACCCGCCGACAACCCCTCGGTGGGGAAGAACGCCCCAGACGACATGATGAGGATAATCAGCAACCCATTGCTGATGCCATTAGCGGCAGCCACACTGGGATACACCGCGGCCAGCGTGTAACCAATCGCCAGCATCGTCACCAGCCCAAACACCAGGGAAGCTACCAGCAGCATCAGATGCTGGGGCATGCTGACGCGGAACACCACAAGCCCCACCACCAGGGTGAGTATCGCCCCCACAAGCCCCAGCACAAAATTCACCGTAAGATCCGCTGCCACATAGGTTGATGCTTTCAGTGGGGTGACCCGCAGCCGACTCAGCGCACCCGTGGACCGCAGCATCAACTGGTTTTGTGGCACCAGGGCAATGCCCACCATCAAAATCGACATGATCGTCACACCAGGCAGCATGTTATCAACAAACCCATGCCCACCAAACTGTGGTTGCGGATCATTGCCGAAAATGCCCCCCAAAATCAACAGCAGCATGGGTGAGAACACAATGACGAAGAAAAACCCGATCGGTTCCCGCAATTGCGACTTGAAAAAAGCTTGAGTGAGATGACTATAGGCGGTCATGATTCTGCCTTACGCTTGTAATGAACGGCCGGTGAGATTAAGGAATACATCCTCCAACGTCGCCGGATTGAGTGACATGTGTGCTGGTGAAACATGCTGGTCGGTAAGAACCTGCATGACATGAGGGGTGAAATCTCCCCTCCCAATGACGGTGACATCCTGACCCTGAACCTGCACCGAGGTAACCCCGGGGATCGCCTCTAGTAGGGCAGGCTGTATCGTCCCGGAAACCGAGAACTTCAGGGTTGAACCCTGGGTGAATTCGTCAATGAGTTCGTCCGGTGTTCCCTCCGCAATGATGTGTCCAGCATCCATGATGGCGATGCGGTCACACAGCGTTTGCGCCTCCTCCATGGAGTGCGTCGTGAGAATGACCGTGCGGCCGGCAGCCTTCAAATCCCGCAAAATATCCCAAATCTTCAGGCGCGACTGGGGATCCAGCGCCGACGTGAGCTCGTCAAAGAATAATAATTCCGGGTTATGGATGAGTGCGAGGGCAATGAACACCCGCTGCCGCTGCCCGCCCGAAAGCTTATCGACGAACGCCCCAGCTTTCGCTGCCAATCCCACCGACTCCAATACCGTCATGGGGTCCTGGGATTGCGGGTAAAACGACCCAAATGTGGCCAGGACCTCGATCACCTTCAACCGAGGAATCACCCGAGCCTCTTGCAACTGTGTGCCGATCCGGGCCATGAGTTCCTGCCGGTCGCGCCGGGGATCTAGGCCTAACACTTTGACGGCGCCGCTGGTGGGGGCGTCAAGTCCCTGAAGCTGATGCAGCAGGGTAGTTTTGCCGCAACCATTGGGGCCTAAGAGGCCAAAAATCTGGTGTGGTTCGATGGTGAGGTTGATGTGGTCATTGGCCTTGACCTTGGGAAAATATCGACTCGAATCCAAGCATTGGATGGCGGGAGGCATGGTTATCACTTCTTTTCCATGGTGGGGGGTTGGTTGGGGAGCAGGGAGTCAATTGCGGTGGTTGGCAGAATGGCGATTCCCTGGTCAATATCGGCCAGGAGGAGGAGTTTGTCGCCAGGCTGGTAGCCAAACATGTCGCGGGCTCCCTTGGGGATCACGATTTGGCCTTTGGGGCCGAGGGTGACTGTTGCCGCGAACTTTCCTGGAAACACTTGCTTATCCATGGTATTCCTTTTCCGTTCTTGTTGTACCTGGTAAGAAAAGTATAACTCCGTAGGATAATGGTTATCAACAAAATGTGAAGAACGCCACCTGGGAAACGTCGAAAAGCTAACATAAAACCATGACGCTCTACGTACCTGGACCAGCCATCCTCTTCGCCCCAGCCGGTCGCCCCGACATCATCCCCAAGGCCGCGGCCAAAGCCGACATGGTCATCCTCGACCTCGAAGACGGCGCCGGCGACATTGATCGCGACCAGGCCTACCGTAATATTCGTGATTCCAACCTTGACCCCCAGGCAACCATCGTGCGCATCGTCGGCCCCACCGACCCGAATTTTGCCGCTGATCTGGAATTTGTGCGTACCACGCCCTACACCACGGTCATGGTGCCCAAGGTGTACGCGGACCTACCCGCGGGCCTGGACGGGCTCAATATCATCGCCATGATCGAAACCCCCCAAGCAGTAGTCAATATCAATAAGATTGCCGAACATCCCCAGGTTGTGGCCCTGTTTTGGGGTGCCGAAGACCTCACCATGGGGCTCGGTGGCACCCACTCCCGGTACCTGGGTGACGAACCCCGCACCGGCAGCTACCGGGACACCATGCGAGTGACCCGCGCGCTCATGCACATTCATGCGGCAGCCGCCGGTAAACTCACCATCGACGCCGTATACGCCGACTTCCACGACCCCGACGGCCTCTACGCCGAGGCCCTCGACGCCGCTCGGTCCGGTTTCGCCGCCAGCGCCTGCATTCACCCCAAACAGGTCGACGTTATTCGGCGCGCCTACCGGCCTGATGCCGAACAAATCGACTGGGCCCGCCGAGTCGTCGCGGAAGCACAACACCACCCCGGGGCCTTCCAACTCGACGGAGAAATGGTCGATGCCCCCCTCATTTCCCAAGCTCACCGGGTATTAGACCGGGCGGGGTCCCGCTAGGAATCCATATCGGCCAAGAGCTCCAAGGTGCGTTCCAGGCGATTCTCGGGCAGCGGCGCGCCCAAAACCGCGAGGGCGGCGTCGGCAAGCATGATGGCGAGCGACGGCAACCGGGTAGCGCTGAGCGGTTCGGGCGCCACCCCATCATTCGGGCGCATCTCAATCACCGACAAAGCAATATGGAACGGCAAACCCGCACGGGGATCATCCGGGCCCACAATCTTGGCGGCAATCGACCGAAACACCGCCTGCAACTGGGTGCGCTGCTGATGATATTCGGAAAACTCGGGGCTGCTGGCCACCGGCAATTGATACAGCCTCCCCACATTCCACCTGGTAGACAGCAACAACCGGCACTCCGCGGCCGTCAGCGCCCACAACCTGAGCGGCGCCGGCACGTCAATCTCTTCAAACTTGGCCGCCAACGCAGTTGAAGGTGTGACCGTGGAGGTAAGCAAGGCCAAAAAAATCTCGGTTTTCGACGGGAAATGATAATACAGGCTGGCCTGGCGAATACCCACGGCATCAGCAATCTGATGAGTGGAGGTTGTGGCAAAACCCTGGGTGGTAAATAACTCGGCGGAGGCATCCAAAATCTCCTCCCGAGCCGTATTGCCGCGCCGACGGGAATTATTTTTCCGCGGCCTACCCACTGCACCAGCCATTGATTACCTGTCACTCCATTCCATTTCCCCAGGATCTGCGACACCCTGCCGGCAAAAATCGCAGAGATAAACAACAATCATATACCCCTACCACCCCAGCCCGTTACCCCAGACACCATCATAGCGGGAGACCCAGCGTGGCAATGGCAGCCAGAACGGTAGGTTGCGGCGGCTGCGGTGGTTACGGCGCTATCTCATCCTCCAACCCATAATCCCGGGCCAGCGCGTGCGCCACATCCGACACCATGCGGGTGCTCGCGCCAAATACGCTCCGTTGGATCGCCGGCAACGACTCCGCCGTGGTCTCGTGACTATGCACCCGGTCGACAAACCGCTGCAATTGCAGTTGTAGACCGGCATGCCACGCCTGCCGCAGATAATCCGCCTGATTGCCGGTCATCACCCCCGCCTGCTGTGCATCACGCACCCGCGCCAAAGTCGAAAACTCTTGCGATTTCGCCGCCACGCCCGCCCACCGGGCCAACGCAATAATGGGATAAAGCAGATCCCGGCGCACATTCACCACAACATGCTTATCGGGCAGCCCATCGAAAAGCTTCAGGCTGGGCGGCCGATGCCCCAATGCCTCCCGGAGAAATAATATTGGATCAGCTACCCGAAGTACTTCGGCCAAACACCAGGTCCCGGCGTCGGCAAACACGGCAAGCTCACCATAATTATGGTGCTCGGCATGCTCCCGAATTGTCGCCAACCAATCCTGCCGATATCGGGCGTGCACACCTAGCGTTGTGGGTTGCGACACCAGCCCCACCTGGGTAATGAGCTGCGCCAACGGTTCCGTATCAATATCATCCGTGGCCAAACCGCACGGGCATTCGACCAGCCATTGGATGGGGGAGGACGGCAAAGCATCACCACGCCCCACCGGACCCGTGAGTACCAAGGTGGCGCCACCCGTGAGCTCCCGGGCCCCGGCGGAATGCAGCGTGTCCGTGACCAATTGGGAAAACCAACTCACCATGTCCTGCGGGTGTTCGCCATGATTGAGGGCATTACGAATGAGATCTTGCGATTCCGCCAGCACGCCCCGCACCGCCGCCGCTGAATGGCACCGGGGGGCCTGCTCTGCGAGTTCGACCAGTGAAGCATGTAACACGACAATGAATGTAACACACCGCTTAGCGCATCGCTCGAAAAGGCTTCGGATGTGGAGCATATGGGTTTTCGAAAACACAAAACGCCCGACCATGAAAGGTCAGGCGCATCAAGCTGTTGTGTTCCCCGGCCGGGAAAGAATTTACCGGCTAGTGAACGGTAGGAGAGCCATCTCGCGGGCGTTCTTCACCGCGGTAGCAACCTGGCGCTGCTGCTGCGGGGTGAGACCGGTCACGCGACGGGACCGAATCTTGTGGCGATCGGAGATGAACTGACGCAGGGTGTTGATGTCCTTGTAGTCCACCTTCTCAATGCCGGCGGCCTTGAGTGGGTTCTTCTTAGGGCGGCGGGACTGCTCCATCCGCACCTTTTTCGTGTTAGTGCGCTTCATTTAGATACTCCCTGAATTACCAGCTGGACTTACGGACACCAGGCAGCTCACCGCGGTGAGCCATCTGGCGCATACGGACACGAGACAGGCCGAACTTGCGGAGGTAACCGCGGGGGCGACCGTCGTGAGCGTCACGGTTGCGGACACGAACTGGGGAAGCATCACGTGGCTGCCGGTTCAATTTGAACTGGGCTTCGAGACGCTCCTCATCGGAAACATTGGGGTTCTTAATGATTGCCTTGAGCTCCTGGCGCCGCTCCGCATAGCGTGCGACGATTTCCTTGCGCTTCTCATTCTTGGCGATCTTGGACTTCTTAGCCATAGATTATCGCTCCTCGCGGAATTCGACGTGCTTACGGATTACGGGATCGTACTTCTTCAAGGTAATACGATCAGGATTATTGCGCTTATTCTTCCGGGTGACATAGGTGTAACCGGTGCCAGCGGTAGACTTCAGCTTGATGATTGGACGAACGTCATTGCGTGCCATCTTTAAACCTTCTCCCCCCGAGCGCGGATCTTAGCAACCACGGATTCAATACCGTCGCGGTCAATAACCTTCAGACCCTTGGTGGATACGGTTAGGGTGATGGTACGGCCCTCAGAGGGCAGGTAGAACTTACGACGCTGCACATTGGGGTTCCAACGGCGAGACGTGCGTCGGTGCGAGTGCGAGACAGATTTGCCGTAACCCGGCTTGCGTCCCGTAACCTGGCAAATAGCCGACATGGATAAACTTTCTCCTAGCCGCCCAACGTTCAACCTGCATGAATGCAAACTTGATCGGGGCGTAAACGAACATTTTCGACAACAGCAATGGGCAATCATACCGGTAAATCCGCGTTTTGCCTAATCTGCTAGCTTTTCGACGATCCCACCAGGTGAATTTCGCTTTTATCAGGGAGCGCTGGTAGTCTTTTGCACGCCCATGTACATATGACGAAACCCAACTCAGGCACGATCGTCAGATCCGTTTTGCTGGCGAAGCGACCTGAAGTTTCAATCCTGAGGGAATCGGAGAATAATGAAAAAGGACATCCACCCGGATTACCATCCGGTTGTGTTCCAGGATGCAGGCACTGGTTTCCAGTTCCTCACCCGGTCCACCGTGAAAAGCAATCGCACCATTGAGTGGGAAGACGGCAACGAATACCCGCTCATCGTTGTTGATGTGACAAGCGAATCGCACCCCTTCTGGACCGGTGCGCAGCGCGTGATGGACACCGCTGGTCGCGTCGAAAAGTTCCAACGTCGTTTCGGTGGCATGGCCCGCCGCGCCAAGAAATCTTAAGCCAAGGAGGGAAACAGAAAAATGGCAGTTCCAAAGCGTCGCATGTCGCGTGCCAACACCCGCACTCGTCGTTCTCAGTGGAAGGCTCACAACCCGGCCCTGATGGAAACCAAGATCGACGGTCAAACCGTGCGCATTCCTCGTCGCCTCATCAAGGCCGCCCAATTGGGGTTGGTTGAGGTTGAACAATTCTAATATTGACTAAAACCATAAGGTAGCAGTGAACGTAAATGTGCTGCTACCTTTTTGGCTGTTTCGGGAACGAATATTAATTAAAAGGTTCTTATATTTGGGGGGTAAGGCCAGAGTGGAAACGAATATTCTGTATAATTTCCGTGTCGGCATTAAACAAAAATATAGTTTAAGAACTGGCAGGAAGACCGCGAAGCCAACGCTTTAGTTCCTTAAAGCAGATGGGGCATAATTGTAAATATGAAAATTGTTGTAGTAGATGATGAGCAGGCCGTACGGGACTCGCTGCGCCGCTCCCTCTCCTTTAATGGCTATGATATTGCCATCGCCGAAGATGGTGAACAAGCACTCGACGTCATTGAAAAAGAGCAGCCCGACCTGGTCATTTTGGATGTTATGATGCCCAAGATGGATGGGCTGGAGGTGTGTCGCCATCTGCGCAGCCATGGTGACGACCGCCCCATTTTGGTTCTCACTGCCCGTGACGGGGTGTCCGACCGGGTGGCGGGGCTTGATGCTGGCGCAGATGACTATCTACCCAAACCCTTCGCCCTGGAAGAATTACTTGCCCGTGTTCGGTCGCTCTTGCGTCGGGCTGCCGCCGAGGCCTCCGGTCCTAGCAGTCAGGCCGAAATCACGTTCGAAGATCTTAAGCTTAATCCCGACACCCGGGATGTGGTGCGTGGCAATAGGACAATCAGCCTTACCCGCACCGAGTTTGCCCTGTTACAGCTGTTGATGACCAATCCTCGGCGGGTACTCAGCCGCTCCACCATTTTGGAGGAAGTATGGGGCTATGATTTCCCAACCTCCGGAAATGCGCTGGAAGTGTATATTGGCTACCTGCGTCGGAAGACGGAGCAGGAAGGTGAACCACGTTTGATCCATACCGTTCGTGGCGTCGGCTATGTGCTTCGGGACACCGCTCCGTGATATTGAGGAAACCGTCCCCAGATGCAGAGAAAACCGCTTCCCTGGATCTGGGGGCTCTTACCGCTGAATCCTCTGATGGATGGGGTAAACAAGCGTCATTACGCTGGCGGGTGGCCATGCTCACGGCAAGTATGGTGGCTATCGCGGTTGGGGTGATGACGGTTTTGGCGTATTGGTCTGTATCCGTCACCTTGACCAATAACGTGGATAAAGACCTGAAGTCTAAAAGCATGGCCATGCTAGCGGAGACTGTGGACCCTTCCTTTTTCAATAATGTGAAAAAGGAAGTCGAGTATTTCCGCACCTATAACCAAAACACCAAAATCTCCATTCGGCTTCCCGGCTGGAATTACACCGCTGGTGATGAGTCGCTGCCGTTGCTCTCTTTGCCGCCGGGGGAGAAAACCGTGGTGAAGACCGTGAATGGTGACCGGGTGTTTATGGCCACGAACGACGCCGGGGCGACCGTTGTGCTGTCCCGGGACATGACCGACATTCAAGGCCTCATCCTGACCTTGGGCCTGGCCCTTTTAGTATTCGGCGGTTTAGGGGTGCTGCTCGCCATCATGACCGGCATTGTGGTGGCCACCGCCGGCCTGAAACCGCTTGTTCGACTCCAATCAGCGGTGGATGCGGTGACCCGCACCCAAAAACTCACCCCCATTCCGGTTGTGGGCAATGACGAATTAGCCCTGCTCACCATGAGCTTCAACCAGATGTTGGCGGCCCTAGACCAATCCCGACAGCGGCAGGCGCAACTCGTGGCCGATGCCGGGCACGAACTAAAAACCCCACTGACCTCCATGCGCACCAACATTGAGCTGCTCATGTTGCTGCAAAAACCCGGCGCCCCCCAAATTTCGGATGAGGAGAAAAAAGCCCTCGAACACGATGTTATGGCGCAAATGGAGGAGCTTTCTACCCTGATCGGTGACCTGGTTGATTTGGCCCGCGAGGACGCGGCCGAAACTGAATTGCAAGAAACCGACCTGGCCCAGGTGGCGCAAACCGCTTTCGAACGGGTGCGTCGTCGCCGACCCGATGTGGAATTCCGGCTACATGTCACCCCCTGGTATTTGTGGGGGGATGCGCATTCCCTGGGCCGGGCAATATTAAACCTCATGGATAATGCGGCCAAATGGTCACCTGCCGACGGGGTGGTGCGGGTGAAGATGACCCGATTGGACGAGGGTCGCATGCAGATCACCATTTCCGACTCCGGGCCTGGCATTCCCGAGGAGGAACGCGAAAAAGTTTTCGAACGTTTTTACCGGTGTATCCAATCACGATCCATGCCCGGCTCTGGCTTGGGGTTAGCTATTGTGCGCCAGGTGGTGGATCGGCACGGTGGCAGCATTACCGCCGAGGAATCTGAGGATGGTGGCGCCATGTTCCGCATGATTCTGCCTGGTTACGACCATGAAGAAGATTTAGCGCGCGATGCGAAGAATTCGGCATCAAAACAGTTGGTGGCCAATAGTCACGATGATCGGCCTACCGAGGGTCGGGCGGCCATGTTCCGTAACGCCCATGACGCAATCGGTAAGTAAATCCGCTACTATCACATAACATAGCTAGCACAGGATTTTGCCAGCTTTTCACATGATTGCCCCAATAATGGTGACAGTCAGGCACAAGACATATCTAGGATACTACTAACCATGATTAATGATCCCCGTAAATCCAACGATAGCGATAATCAACCCTTTGGGAATCCGCAGCAATCGGGTAGCAGTGGTTTTGAGTGGCCTGGCAGTACCAGCGCATCCCAGCCGCCGCAGCCCCAACAGCCGCAGCAACCTCCACTACAGGGGCCACAATTGCAGGGGCCGCAACAGCCGCCTCAGCAACCGGTAGCCCCGCAGCAGCCACAGCAAACGCAGCAGATTCCGCGGACCCCGACGTCGCAAAGCGTTTCCGATGTGCCCAGCAGCTTAGGAAACCCCAATAACCCCTATAGTGCTGCTGGGCCTATGGCGCAGCCGCCGCAGGCCCAGCAGGTGAAGGAGAGGCGCACCATTGGCCTGCTGCCGGCCGCCGCGTTAGCCCTGGTCGCGGCCATTGCCGCTGGCAGTATCGCCGGTGTTTATGCCACCCGGTGGGCCTCGAACTCGGATACCACCTCCGTGGCGGAATCTCTGAAGGAACCCGCCAGCCGCGGCAAGCCAGATCGGAAGAGCGGTTCAGCAGGAATGCCGAGACCG
>CAJZGD010000065.1 GCA_915275065.1 uncultured Corynebacterium sp.
CATCACGTAGCTGGTGATGCGGCGTTAGGGAGATGTGACCACTAGTTAGAAAGGAATCACAACGCTATTTTAGCCCTTGAACCGGGGGAAAGCGGAACGGCCGGCGTAGACTGCGGCGGTGCCCAGTTCCAGTTCGATACGCAGCAACCGGTTGTACTTGGCCACCCGCTCGGACCGGGCCGGGGCGCCGGTCTTGATCTGGCCGCAGCCCAGGGCCACAGCGAGGTCGGCAATGGTGGTATCCTCGGTCTCACCGGAGCGGTGCGACATCATGGTGCGGTAGCCGGCACGGTGTGCCAGGTCCACAGCGTCGAAGGTTTCGGTGAGGGTACCGATCTGGTTCACCTTCACCAAGAGGGCGTTGGCGGCCTTCTCCTCAATGCCCTTGGCCAGACGGGCGGGGTTGGTGACGAAGAAGTCGTCGCCCACAATCTGCACCCGGTCGCCAATCTTGGCGGTCAGGTTGGTGTAGCCCTCCCAGTCGTCTTCCTGCAGCGGGTCTTCGATGGAGACGATCGGATAGTTGCTGATGAGGTCTTCGTATACCTGCACCATTTCATCAGCGGTGTGCTCGCCGCCTTCGAAGTGGTACTTGCCGTCCTTGAAGAATTCGGAGGAGGCAACGTCGAGGGCGAGGGCAATGTCCTTGCCCGGCTCCAGGCCGGCCTTCTTGATGGCCTCAACGATCAGGTCGAGAGCTTCCTTGGTGGAGCCAACGGAGGGAGCGAAGCCACCCTCGTCGCCCAGGCCGGTGGATAGGCCCTTGGACTTCACCACGGACTTCAAGGAGTGGTACACCTCGGCGCCCAGGCGGAGGGCCTCGGCGAAGGTTTCGGCACCGATCGGGGCGATCATGAATTCCTGCACATCCACGCCGGAGTCAGCGTGTGCGCCACCGTTGACGATATTCATCATGGGCACGGGCAGGAGGTGAGCGTTCGGGCCACCAATGTAGCGGTAGAGCGGCAGGTTGGAGGACTCGGCAGCTGCCTTAGCCACAGCCATGGACACACCCAGGATGGCGTTGGCGCCCAGCTTGGACTTGTTTTCCGTGCCATCAAGCTCAATCAGGGTTTGGTCGATAACCCGCTGGTCGTCGGCTTCGAAGCCGACAATTTTATCGGCAATGTCTTCGTTGACGTGCTTCACGGCCTCCAGAACGCCCTTGCCTAGGTAGCGATCCCCACCGTCCCGAAGTTCGTGTGCCTCGTGAACACCGGTGGATGCGCCCGAGGGAACACCTGCGATACCCACGGAGAAGTCATCCAAATGAACTTCCGCTTCAACGGTGGGGTTACCACGGGAATCCAGGATCTCGCGGGCAAAAACGTGCATGATATCAGCCACAGTGAATCTCCTACCTGTATGAGGTGTGCTGTAAATACAATTTCAAGCGTAAAAATGTTTGGTTGTTTTTGATTCGACCAAAAACTCACGCCACACGTACAATTATGCCAACAAAAACACGCTCATGTGGGTGAGATATAGTGAACATTTACACACGAGCACGTGATACATCACATCATTCCCCCCAAATGAGATTTTTACCACAGGCCTGGGCGTCGTCAAGCAAGTTAAAACGCTGGCTGCCGCAGCGCATACGACGCCGCAGCATTACGCACATTCACTAAATATTCGTCGGAACTATTATACGAGCCTATTGCCCGCGTCCAGCCCTCGGCAGTAGCAAGGTCACGACCATCGCACAGCAGGTTCGCTGCCGCTAGTGCTGCGTCATCAATCTGGTTCGGATCCGCCACCCCATCACCATTGGCGTCCCGACCGTATTTTTCCCACGAAGTGGGAATGAACTGCATCGGCCCCACCGCCCGATCGTATTCCTTATCGCCGTCCATCTTGCCCTGGTCCGTGTCTTTAATCTCGGCAAACCCTGGCGAACCATCCAACGGCACCCCAATAATCGCCGGGAGCACATACCCATTGTCGTCAATCTTGCGGGCATTAAATAATGCGCCCGTATAGGTGCCGTGCCGGGTCTCCACATACCCAATGCCCGCCAAGGTCCCCCACGACAGGTGGCATTCCGGCCACGACTGTGCCGCAATGAGCTCCGCATTCCCATACGCACGCACCGCCGCTTCGCTTATCGACGTGTCCGCCGCAATCGGCGCCGCCCACTCGGCAAGCTGGTTCGAAGTCCTGCCGGCCGCATTCAGGTCGATCTGTGGCACCTCCGCAGCCCGAGCCGGCGGCACATCCCGCGCCACCGGTTTCAGCTCTCGAATCGGCGAGCTGCCCTCTAACAAGGACATGCTCCACCCCACAAACGCCACTACCATGATGACTGCCAGCACGACGCCGCAACCACAACCAGCAACTCTGCGAACTCCACCTATTGAACCCATGGCGACTGATATTACCTAACTTTTCCTTAGGACAAACCAGGCTCAGGGTTATCCCCAACCCCGTCCCCTACCGGCACTTACTGCCCTTTACCCACGCGTCACCCCTCCGCATGTTTGCCCAATTCCCACAGCCGTTTCTGCTCCGACTGTGGCACCACCGAGGTAGTCCCATCAAATAAATAGGGGGAACGACGTCGCATTTTCCCAATAAAACTCCCCACCACATCACCGAAATCAAACGCGCCCCGGCGCGCCGCGATCTCCGCGTGAAACAGCACCTGGAGGAGCACATCCCCTAACTCCGCCATGAGTTCCGCATCATTGGCTTGGGTGGTGATGGCCTCGGCCAGCTCGGTGGTTTCCTCCCGCAAATAGGGAAGGAGGGTTTCGTGGGTTTGTTCCCGCTCCCATTCCCCCACCGTGAGGGCGCGGCGCATGATGTTTTGCGCCTGCCAGGTAGGGTCATCCCGGCTGGGGGCCCGAAAAATACGGGTTGTGGTTTCTGCTGCGGTTTCGGTGGGTTCCATGAGCCGCGGGTCGGTGTCGTCGCTGGTGATAATGAGTCGCGCCACCGGCTGCGACAATGATGGCGCTGGTAGGGCAGCAAGTTGGTGGTAGTGGTCGCGGGCCGCGGCGGGAATGTCCGGGGTGATCTCCAGGTGGGATTCCCCCAGCCCATAAAGATAAGGGATGGCCCCCAAGGGGATCTGATCGGGCCATCGGGGGTCAACGAGCATAATAATGGTAAGGGCGGTCATGTGTGCCGATTATAATTTCCCCGATTTCCGGCCATGCCACGCGCCGGGTTTGAGTGCTGTACCCCAAGCTCACGGCCATGATTCCGGTTTCCGGCTGCTTTTCAAAGCGTGAATAGACTTGTGACTGACCGTACATTAGGGTTAATGCGGTGACGGCTAACTCCACTCCCCCACCCCCAACGGCAGATTCGACAGATTCGGCAGGTGTGCAGCGTCAACACACTGTGCGGGTCTGGACCCTGGTGGGCATTATTATTGGTTCCACCATCGGTTCCGGGATTTTTGCGCTCCCCCAAAACATTGCGTCTGCGGCTGGGCCGGGCGCCATGTTTATTGGTTGGTTCATTGCCGGGGTGGGCATGTTGTCCATTGCGTTTGTGTTCCAGATTTTGGCGTATCGCAAACCGCACCTTGATTCCGGGGTGTACGCGTATGTGCGGGCCGGATTGGGTGACTACATTGGGTTTACCGCCGGCTTCGGCTACTGGTTGGGGTCGATCATCGCCCAGGTGGGGTACGCCACCCTGTTTTTCTCCACGTTGGGGCATTACCTGCCCATTTTTGACACGGAGCAGCACCGGTGGGCGCAGGCGCTGGCGGTGTCGGCGTTGACGTGGATTATTTTCGGGGTGCTCACCAGGGGAATCAAGCAGGCCAAGATCATGAATGCGATCACGACCGTGGCGAAGTTGGTGCCGATTCTCGCGTTTGTGGTGTTGGTGGCGTTCTTAGGGTTTAGTATTGACACGTTTACCATGGATTTTTGGGGCGAGTCCAGCGGTTTATCGGTGATGGAGCAGGTGCAGGGCATCATGCTGTTCACGGTGTGGGCGTTTATCGGTATCGAGGGGGCGTCCGTGTATTCGAAGCAGGCGCAAACCCGGTCGGATGTGGGCCGGGCCACGGTGTTGGGGTTCACCACAGTGTTGCTGCTGCTGGTGACGGTATCCACGCTCAGCTACGGCGTGTTGAGCCAGGAAGAGTTAGCGGCGCTGCCGGATAACTCCCTGGCCGCGGTGCTAGAGGCGGTGGTGGGCCCCTGGGGTGGGGCGCTGATCTCGGTCGGGTTGTGCCTGTCCATGCTGGGGGCGTACGTGTCGTGGCAGATGCTGTGCGCGGAGCCGCTGGTCATGATGGCGTTCGACGGGTTGCTGCCGCGCCGGATTGGGGTAATCAATGCGGCGGGTTCCCCCTGGATGGCACAGCTGATCTGCACGGTGCTCATCCAGGTGTGGATCGTGGTTTTCTATGTGAATGAGACCGCCTACACGTCGATGGTGCAGCTGGCCACGATGCTGTATTTATCCCCCTATATTTTCTCGGCCCTATATTTGATGCTGCTGGTGGTGCGGGGCCGGGGTTTCAATTCCGCCGAGCTTGACGACGGCGTTCCGCAGGAGAAGACCAATAGTCGGCGGCACCTCATTATCGGGCTGATTGCTTTTGTGTACTCCCTGTGGCTGGTGTATGCGGCCGACCCGAAGTATGTGCTGTTGGGGGCGTTAGCGACCTTCCCCAGCATCATCCCCTATGTGTGGTACCGCCACCACCTGGGACGGCGGATCTTCACCATTTACGAGTGGGGTGTGGTGGTTCTCCTCCTGATTGGGGCGATCATTGCCGCGTGGGGGCTAGCGGCGGGGACGATCACCCTCTAAGAAACTCACCACGGACCGGCCGCCCGCTGCGGGTTTCTCTTCCTTGGTGTGGCCGCCGCGAACATCGACCTTATCCAGGTTGAACATGGCGGACAGGAAGTCCGCCACCCATTGGATGAGGTCCACGTCCCGCAATTTCGGATCGGTGACGGTGGTTCCCGCCTTGGGGATGGACACCTGGATGGCTTTCGCCACCGCACGGTAGGTGGCCCCGGGGAAGAGTCGCTTCAACCGCACCTGTTGGGAGTCCAATAATTCCACCGGGTGGATTTTGATCCGATTCCCCTGCACCCCAATGTCGGTGATCCCCGCCTGGCGGGCCAATTGCCGCAACCGGGCCACCGCTAGGAGCCGGCTGGCCTCCTGGGGTATGGGACCATAGCGGTCCTCCATTTCCTCAACGATGAGCCGAATGTCTGTCTCCGAGGTGCTGGCCGCCAGTTTTCGGTACACCTCCAGGCGGAGCCGCTCCGCATGAATATAGGACTCCGGGATGTGGGCATCGACCGGTAGGTCAATGCGGATTTCTTTCGGGGATTGGTCGGTTCCGTCCACCGGTTTGCCGTCGACAAGCGCCCGATAGGCAGCCACCGCCTCCCCCACCAGCCGCACGTACAGGTCAAACCCCACGCCGGCAATGTGCCCGGACTGTTGCGCACCCAGCACGTTGCCCGCGCCCCGCATCTCCAGGTCCTTCATGGCCACCGCCATGCCCGCACCTAAATCATTATTTTGGGCAATCGTGGCCAGTCGGTCGTACGACGTTTCGGTCAGGGTGATCCCCTTCGGGTACAGGAAGTATGCGTAGCCCCGCGACCGGGAGCGACCCACCCGACCCCGCAGCTGGTGGAGCTGCGATAGGCCCATGTGGTGCGCGTTCTCCACAATCAGGGTGTTAGCGTTGGCGATATCCAGGCCGGTTTCCACAATGGTGGTACACACCAGCACATCGTATTCCCGATCCCAAAACCCCTGGACTGTGCGTTCCAGCACTTCCTCACTCATTTGGCCGTGCGCCACCACAATCCGGGCCTCCGGCACCAGGTTCCGCAGCTCGCGGGCCTTCTTCTCAATATCCGACACCTTATTGTGCACAAAGAACACCTGGCCGTCCCGCAACAGTTCGCGTCGAATAGCGGCAGCAATCTGCTTCTCCTCCTGCGCCCCCACATACGTCAAAATGGGGTGCCGGTCCTCTGGGGGCGTCAAAATCGTTGACATTTCCCGAATGCCCGCCATCGACATTTCCAACGTGCGGGGAATCGGCGTCGCCGACATGGTGAGCACATCCACATGCGACCGCATGGCCTTAATATGCTCCTTGTGCTCCACCCCGAACCGTTGCTCCTCATCCACCACCACCAGGCCCAACTGTTTCCACTGCACCCCGGTCTGCAACAACCGGTGCGTGCCGATCACAATATCCACCGACCCATCCCGTAGCCCGGACAGGATCTCCTTCGCATCCGACGCCGACGTGAACCGCGACAATCCCCTAATCGTTACCGGGAAACCCGCCATCCGCTCCGTAAACGTTGCTAAATGCTGCTGCGCCAATAATGTGGTGGGCACCAACACCGCCACCTGCTTGCCGTCCTGCACCGCCTTGAACGCGGCCCGCACCGCCACCTCGGTTTTGCCGTAGCCCACATCTCCCACAATCACCCGGTCCATGGGCACCGGCTGCTCCATGTCCTGTTTCACCGCCGCAATCGCCGCCATCTGGTCCTCGGTTTCCACGAACGGAAAATTATCCTCCAACTCCTGCTGCCACGGCGAGTCTGGGGCAAATGCGTGGCCGGGGGCGGTCGCCCGCTTCGCATACAGCTCCACCAGTTCGCTGGCGATCTCCCGCACCGCCGCCCGCGCCTTCTTCTTGGTGTTCTTCCAATCCGAACCACCCATCTTCGACAGGGTGGGTTTCTCCCCACCCACATAGCGGGACAGCAAATCCAAACTATCCATAGGAACATATAATTGATCGGCGGGTTGGCCGCGGCGGGTCGGCGCATACTCCAACACAATATATTCCCGCCGGGAGGTTTCCTCCCCCATCGTGATCGTGCGCTCCGTCATGCGCACAAACCGGCCAATACCATGGGTTTCGTGCACCACATAGTCCCCGCTCTTCAACGCCAGCGGGTCCACCCGGTGCCGCCTACGGGCCTGTCGACGCTTCGCCCCGGCAATATCCCCCACCCGGTTACCGGTCACATCCGTTTCCGTCACCACCACCAGCGGCAACGCCTCCACCCCCGGCAACTTTCGCACCTTCGGAAACACCAACCCCGCGTGGCTGAGCGCCTGATACAAGGTCACCTCCCCGGGCTGCGGCTCGGCGCCGGGCTGCGCCACTTTCGCCGCAATGCCCTGCTCCCGAAACCGGTCGGCCATGCGTTTTATCGCACCCGGGGCGGGGGCAATAAACGCCGCCCGGCCACCAGCCATGGTGTGCGCCAACAGCAGCGACATCATTTCCCCAATCTGGGAAAGATCACCCCGGGGTGTGGGGCCCGGCTCGAAATCCAGCGGCAGCGCATCCTCCCCACCCATGCCCGGCGGGGTGACCGACCACCACGACTGGCCGGCCTTCGTCGCCCCCACCACCAGCGAATCGTAGGAGCGGTACGAGGATGCCGACAGGTCCAGATCCCGGGAATCCACCGGTCCCGCCGCCCCCATGGCGGCTGCCTCCCACCCGGCGGCCAAAAACTCTGCATCCGTGGCCTGCAAATCCGCGATCCGGGTGCGGATTTTCTCCGGGTGCACCGCCACCACGTGGGTTCCCGCCGGCATGAGTTCCGGGAGGGTGCGCATGGGAGTAGCTGTCAGGTCGGCCAGCACCGGGATGAGGGCCTCCATGCCGTCGGCGGGAATCCGGTCGGCAACCTTGGTTAAAAGCTCCTGCAAGGTGGGGTTTTCCCGGTGGGCCACCGCAAGTTCGGCGGCACGGCCGGCCACGTCGTCGGTGATGAGTAGTTCCCGCGCCGGGTAGACGTCCACGGTGGGATAGTCCAGGTCGGGGAAGGCCCGCTGGTCAGCGACGCTAAACGCCCGCAGGTCGGTGAGTTCGTCACCCCAGAATTCAGCCCGGATGGGGTGCTCGCCGGTGGTGGGAAATATGTCAATAATGCCGCCGCGGGTGGCGAATTCGCCGCGCCGGGCCACGAGGTCAACGTGTTTGTAGGCTTTGAACACCAGGTGGTGGGTGAGGTCGGTGAAGTCGTAGTCGTGGCCGACGGTGAGGGTGAGTGGGTCGCGGCCGGGGGTGGTTTCGAGTATGGGTTGGCACACACCCCGGGCGGCGGTCACCACAATGCGCAGGTTTGCGAGGTTGTGGAGGATTTTTGCGCGGGTGCCGGCCACGTCGGCGGCGGGTGAGAGTCGCTCGTGGGGCAGGGTTTCCCAGGCTGGGAACCAGGCAACCTGGTCGCCCCACATGGCTTTGAGTTCGGCGGTGAGGTCTTCGGCTTCGCGGCCGGTGGCGGTGACTACCAGGAGGGGGGTGTGGTTGGCCAACGCGCCGATGGCCCAGGGCCGGGCCTGGTCGATGGTGGCGATGCTCAGGGTGGGGTCACTAACGTGGCTGATGAGTCCTTTGAGCTTGGGGTCGGTGGCCGCGGTTTTCAGCAGTCCGGAAAGCATGGCTGGGGTGGCGGCTGCGGTTGGGGCGGCAGGCTGGGTGCTCACGGTTGGTTGGTGCTCCTACTTGGTGATGTTGTTGGTGCTGTTGGCTTCGGGGTTCGCGCTGGTGGGGCTCGCGGCATCAGCAGCGCCGGGATTGGGCTGTGGGGTTTTGTCGGATCCGAGCCGAAGCGGCGGGGCATCAATGCTGGTGAGTCGGGGGTTGTTCTCCATGCCGCCCAGGCCTTTCCAGCACAGGTTTACGATGTGGGCGGCCACGGTTTCCTTGCTGAAGGCATCATCGTTTTCGCGTTGGTCGAGCCACCATTGGGCAGTCATTGACACCATGCCAACAAGGGCCTGACCATACAGTATGGCGGTGTCCGGGTCGAGGCCGGAGCGGGTGAAGGCGTGCCCGAGAAGGTGAGAGACCTGGGCTACGGCGTCGTTAAGCAGGGTGGAGTAGCCGCGACCCACGCCGGGTTGGGTGTCGCGGACCAGTATTTGAAAACCGTCGGTTTCGTCCTCCACATATGTGAGCAGTGCAATGACGGCTTGTTCGACGCGGGCGCGGGATCTTCCGGTGCGGAGCGCCTCAGTAATGGTGTACTCCAGGCGGGTCATTTCGCGGTCGATCACCACCGCGTACAGGCCCTCTTTGCCACCAAAGTGTTCATACACAACAGGTTTGGAAACCCCTGCTCGCATGGCTATTTCTTCCACACTGGCGCCTTCGAAACCACGTTCTGCAAAGAGGCTGCGCCCAATGGCAATGAGTTGTTCTCGCCGCTGTTTTCCGGTCATGCGTTGCCGTACCATGCTTTTAGACTACGTGGTACCCCGCAAATTTAGCGATTTGATTTTTTGGGTGGTTTTTCGTGTATGATATTCATCATCGCATCACGCGGTAATGGCCTATGGTGTAATTGGCAACACAGCGGTTTTTGGTACCGCCATTCTAGGTTCGAGTCCTGGTAGGCCAGCGGTTCCCGTCAGCTTCGGCTGGCGGGTTTTGCTTTTACTTGTCTTGCTTTACGACGCCCACCTCACGGCAGGTGGGCATTTCTCTATTCGGTTGGTTATTGGGAGGTGCCCACAATGGCCACGAGGGTTATTTGGTGCCGTATTCTGATTTCGATCACGTTCTTCACCGCGAGACCAACCTGGGCGCACACCCGGCGGGCCATTTCTTCGGACAGGCGTGGGGCGCCCGGCACCAGGTATTCGTCCTGGGGAATCACCGGACCATTATTGAGGTTTATGAGGAAATCAATGGAGTAGGTGCCATCGGGATGGCGTTTGCTCCGCTCCACCCGGCCAATGGACACCTCCGTGTCGGGGTGTCCTTCGCTCGCAAATGCGTGCTCTAGCGCATCAATGAATTCGTTTAAATCGGTGGTCAGGTCGGTGGTTAACAGTTTGCTGTTCTTATTAGTATTCATGCACAATCCTCCTAATCCACCTAAAAATACACCACCTAACCACCTAGGGAGCGTTTTGCCTCGGCGAATATCCCAGCAAACCCTATTTCGGGGTCATGGATAATTGCCCGGGTTGCCGTGGCGTGAATTCGAACCCCCAGGTCACCGGACCAGGTTGCCGCATCCACTAGGTCCAGGACCGGGGTGTACCAGGCGGCAAGGCTGGCGAGGGCCCGGGCCAAGCTGGTTTTCACTTCCAGGTTTCCCCGATCGAATTGGCTGACGAGGACATCTGCCAGTTCAGGCTCGGCACCTTCGGGAACGATGGCGACGGCCAGCCGCCATGCGACCCGGACCACCTCGTCGTCGTCATCGCGCAGCATGTGGGGGAAGATCCACGGCCAGGCTTCGGGAACCCGAATTTTCGACAGGGTGTGGAGTGCTTGGCTGCGTGCCTGCGGGATCGGTGAGGCGAGTTCCGCCCGCACTGCGGGGATGGTGATGTCGCGGGGCAGTCGGGTGATGGCCCACGTGAGCATGTCTCGAACATAAAAGTCCGGCTCATGGGAACACTGCGCGACCAGCACATCCAGTGCGGCATCATCAGGGTGAGTGCCGGCGGCTAGCACCGCCTTGAGTCGGACCGACGAGTCCGACTGCGTTAACGCATCGCGCAATTGTTGAATATCCATGCCTACAGGGTAGCCAAACGTTTGTAACATGCTGCGCTGACGGGCATTTAGGATGGACTGTTTGGCCAAGGTTCATTGGCGGGGGTGTGGGGTGCTGGCGTAGGGAGGCTAGTCTTCTTCTGGGTAAGGCGGCAACGTTTCCAGCATTGTTCGTGACCACTCATACAGGAATGCTTTCTGGCCTCGGCCGGGTGTGCTTTCTACTACCCGACCACCATCACGGCCGAATTGATCAAATACCTCATAATTTGCGATAAAAGAAGCTTATTCAGTTGCTGGGGAAATAGGGTTCGGCTGGTGGTTGGTAGAACATTATCTTCCGTATCATATTAATCGCCCGGATGGTTGTGGGTTGGGGGAGCCTACAAGGGGTAGATAGTATCCGCCATACTTTCAGATGAGCTATGGATCGCTCAACAACATAGCGGATCTGGTTGATACCCTTGTTGAAGCGCCTCTGCCAGCCTAATAGGGGTTTGCCTGGTCTTCTCTTGAAGGGTGTGTCGCATCCTAACCCCACATATCCTTTATCCGCGGTTATATGCCAGGGTTGCATATAGCCGAATAAACCAGTGTTTCTTATAGCTGTGATGTCATGGGTTGATCCTGGTAGTGGTGGTGAAATATAGAATATTTCACCCGCCTGATCTGTTAAAACTTGTAGGTTATGCCCTGCTCTATGATGCTTTCCGCTGTACAAGTTCCTGGCGTTTTTCCACCACCAACACGGTACGAGCGTGCCATCTAACACATACAACCTATTAGGGTTAAGGTCCACTGGTTGTGGT
>CAJZGD010000066.1 GCA_915275065.1 uncultured Corynebacterium sp.
GCTAGCCGCCACCCACCGCGTGCGGCGTTAAAAAGCAAAAAACCAGCCCCCGTGAATGGGAGCTGGTTTTCTTATTTACTTATTAGTCGTTGTTACGGCGCCGGCTGCGAAGAACCAATACCGCACCAACCACTGCGAGTACAAGCGCACCCGCGATAGCCCACAGTACCGAAGCACCAGTGTTAGCGAGACCCTTGTTCTGGGCCTTCTGGCCTTGGACCTGCTGCTTTTGACCATTAGGCTGCTGGGACTGCACGTTCTGGGCCGGGTTTGCACCAGGCTTCTGTGCGCCCGAAGGAGCCTGACCCTGAGCCTGTGCACCCGGGGTCTGCGGAGCGTTACCCTGCGGCTTGCCACCCTGCGGTGCCGGAGCACCAGGGATAGCTGCGCCAGCCAGCGGGATCAGCGGAACCAGCAACCAGTACCACGGAATGTTCGTGGTGTTGGTCACCTTGACCAGGGTGGCCTTGGCGCCGGTGCCGGCCTGCACGGTCACGATTGCGGTACCGTCGCCGTTGTCTTTCACGGCATCCTTGGTGTCAGAGGTGTAGCCAGGGGTCTGCCAGGTGCTGAACACGTTGCCCTCAGGCAGCTTTTCCTTCAGGGTGATCTGGGTGCCCACCGGCAGCTTCGGCAGACCGGTGTAGGTTTCGCCAGCCTTGACCTTGAATTCCTTGGTTTCGGGCTTACCGTTGTTTTGCCATTCGGCAATGATGGTGTATTCCTTCTTGGAATCCGAGGAACCAGCGGCGGTACCCTGCACGGCCTTGGTGACAGCTACCGCGCCCAACTCGTGGTAGGAGTTCACCAGGTTTGCGGCCACGGTTGCGTCCTTGTCGGCCACAGTTGCGGTTGCCATGGTAGTGGAGTCAAGCTCGTTGAAGCTTGCGCCTTCCACAGTTGCCTGTGCCTTGTCTTCGGTGAAGGTACACACGGAACCAACCGGAACGTCCTTGACCTCGACGGGGGTGCCGGCCTTCACGGTCAGCTTGCCTTCCTTGGTTACCTTGTCGGCCTTGACGCACTTGTAGCCAACCTGGAATTCCTTGTTCTTGGCGAGTTCCTTACCGGTGCCGGTCAGCGACTTGCTGAGCTTGACGATGCCCTTCCACTGGGAGTACTCGTTGGTTACCTCAACGGTCTGAGTGCTGTTCTTGACGATGGTCACATCGTTAAGGCCAGTGGTCTTCAGATCGGCGTTGGCAACGCTCGCACCAGTTTCGGTGATCTTACAGGAGTAGCCGGCCGGAATCTTTTCGCTGGTCTTCGACCCACCAGCCGGAACGCCCTTCAACTCACCCTTGATCTCCGGCTTGCCGGCGGCGGTGCACACGTAAGCGAAGTCGAAGGTCTTACCGGTAGCAACCCCATTAGGGTCAACCAGCCGCTTGGTGATGGTGAAGTCGCCTTCATCCTTGACGTAGGTGTTGGCGATGGTCACGGACGGAACCGTGCCTGCGGTGATGGTCACGGGACCACTCTCAGCAACGGTCAGGGTAGCGCCGTCAATCTTGGCGGATTCCCGATCCTCGGTCACGGTACAAGATGCGCCAACCGGGATGTTCGGGGACACAACCTCACCAGCGCCGGTCACTTCCAGCTTCTTGTTGGTGTGCTCGGCGAGAGCCGCACCGTCCTTGGTGCAGGTGTAGTTGAAGGAGAACTTCTTGGTGCTCGGCACAGTGATGCCAGTGGCTTTCAGTGTCTTAACGACCTTGAAGGTGCCCACAGCGGTGGCGTACTTGTTGGTCAGGGTCACCAGCGGGTTGGTGACAGCCACAACCAGCGGCTTGTCCTTGGAAACTTCACCGGAAGCAGTCTGGAAGAGGTTGCCTTCCCAGTTGAAGCCAGGCAGTGCAGCCGGGTTAACCTCGGTGAAGGAGCAGGCGGCGCCCAACGGAACATCGGCGATAGCAGCCTCGGTGCCATCACCCTTGAGGGTTACTTCACCGGACTTCACGTTCTGGCCGTCCTTGGTGCAGACATAATTCACCTTGAAGTTTTGCGCGGTGGCATTGGCCTCGGTGAAGGCATTGCCGCTGTTCTTCCACACCAGCTTCTTGGCCAGCTTCACGGTGCCGACCTGCGGCTTAGCGGTGACCTTATTGGTCAGGGTCACGCCCACGTTGCGCTGGTCGCTGATGGTGATAACGGCGGTCTTACCGTTGTCCTTGATTTCCACGTTGCCGTCGGTGGCGGTGGTAGCAGCGAACTTCGGGTCACCATAGGTGAACTTGGCATCGTTGGTGGGCAGCTTCTCCGTCAGGGTCACCTTGGTGTCCTTGGGCAGGGACACGTCACCCTTGACGATGTCACCGTTCAGCGGAACCTGAATGTCGTAGTTCTTGTTGAACGAGGCCTGCGGCGACTGGATGTCGACGTTGACGGTGAACTTCGTACCATTCTGCAGCTCGGCGGGCTGGGTTGCCGGGTCGTGCACCTTCTTCACTTCGAAGGTGCCACGGTTAACACCGGTGATGGTGCCGCTACCGGTTTGTTTGCGGGTAACATTCCGAACCAGGTTTTGAGCGGGAAGGCCTTCGATCTTGGCATTATTGCCCACAGTGGTGTCCACGGCCGATTCCTTGCCATCGACAGACTGCGACTGGTAGTACACGTTATAGAACCGGTCGGCCTGCCAACCCCCAGCCGGCTTCTTCAGAGTGAGCTTTTGGGTCAGACCATCGGCGGCGATGTCCTGGGTGACCTGTAGTTTCTCGCCCTTGGACGACGGCTCGGCGAGCTGTGCCGGGTCGGAGGTGTACTCCACGGCAAGCAGGCCATCGGTGATAAACTTGTGACCCACTGCACCATTCTTCAGGCTGATCGAGTCGTTAATGACCACATCGCCGGATATATTGGCCAGGTCCTTACCCAGCATGACGATACGCCACTCAATCTTGGAGCCGTCCTTGGAGGTAAACCAACCATCCTTGTTGGTCTCGCCGGGAACCTTCACGTCAGCGGGACCGATGCCACCATGTGGCCCGGGCAGGGTAACGTTAACGACCTTGCCATTCACTTCGAACGGCAGGGTGGGCTCGTTGCTATTCTCGGTGGTTTTAATGGCCTGGGCCTGGACCTTCACCATACCGTGCACATTGTCTTTGCCTTCGAATTTGTCATTGAAGGTACAGACAACTTGGTTATTGCCACCATCTACAACACAGTCACCACCCTCAACGGCACCATCCACCAGCTTAATGCCGAAGGTGCCCTTGACGGCGATTTCCTTGGGGAATTGAATGGTGAACTTCTGGCCAGCCGTCACGCCATTCTTGGCACTCCAGTCCCACTGAACACCAAATGAATCCCACTGTTTCAGCGGGGTGGTCTGGTCGATAGTGATGTTGTCAATGTCGACCGTCTTTTCTTCATCAGCATGAGCCGTAGGGACGTTCATCATTCCCGCGGTCAATACCAGCAGCACGGAAGCTATAAACGCGTAAATTTTAAAACTTACGGTTTTACCCACTGCATTCTCCTTATCTTCTTAACATTTGTCTCGCTTACGAGTAACCCATCTCTCCTTTAATGAAAATAAAGAAAAGACACGGCAAAACGAAGCTTGCTCACATCGTTAAATAAGAAGATTATCAGATAGTGCCGCCAGTATTAATCGCCACATAACGCTGTGCGCAGCGATTTTACCCCCTATCAGTAAGATTAGAAGCGTCCTAACTGCACATATAAGCTTAAATTTACTTAAATAATGGCTAGTCTGAAGTACCCCCGATTTAAGTCCATCTCAGCGCTGTTTATACAAAACATGATGTTCAACCACAACAAAACCCACATCCCGGTAGGCCCGTAAGGCGGGCTCATTATCCGCCTCCACATAAAGGAACACCAGGCTTGCCCCCTCGACTACCAGGCGGTTTATCCCAGCATTTACTAAAGGACCGCCCAATCCCCGGCCCCGGCCGGCATCACCCAGGCCCACCACATACACTTCCCCCTTAGCTCCGGCGCGCAGATCGCCGTGGCGTTTCACCCAATGGAATCCTAAGAGTTTGCTGTTTTCCCACAGAGTGAGTACGTCGTCTGGACGGTACCAGTCGGTGTCGCGGGCCTGGTTGAGGCGATCCAAGTCCCAACCGCCTTGCTCGGGGTGCCAGGAGAAGGCTTGGTTGTTGGCTTCCAGCAAGAGTTGGTCAACGGTTTCGCTACCGTAGCGGTCGTAGGCGGCAGGGAGGTCGAGGAGTTCTACGCCGTCGGGTAGGCGGTAGGCGGTGGCGGCGACAAGAGGGTCACCGTCGATGGCCATGACGAGGAGTTCCCGGCTGGGAGTGTAGCCGTGGTGGCGGGCGAAATGTTGGGCAGGTTGGAGGTTGCCGTGGGCCCAAAGAGGTTCATGGCCCATGAGATCGAGGAGGCGGGTGGCACCGCCGTGGCGGCGGGCGACGGGGGCGACTGCGAGCTCGGCGGTTTCGCCGTCATAGGCGGCGATTCCCACGATGGTCGTGTCGTCGTAAAGCAGGAAATGCTGGTGTTGGGGGTTGGTGAGTCCGCGGAGAAATTGTTCGGAGAGGGGTGCGATGCCGTCATGGCTGGTGACGGCGTCGAGGACTGCGTGGATGGCGGGGAGTTGCTCGGGGTGAAGTTCGCGTGTGGCGGTGAGTTTCATGCTTTTCAAGCGTAGCGAGTGTGGCACTATTGAGGGGTGATAAAACTTCGACGGCGCACGGTTGTGGTGCTCACGGCTGTGTTGGTGGGCGTGTTGGTGGCGATGTGGGTGGTTGATACGGCGATGGCGGCGCGGAGTGAACGGTTGTTGTCGCAGCGGGTGGCCGAGCATTCGCATTTGGGGTTTGCGCCGGAGGCGTATTTCGGGGGGCTGCCGTTTGTGGGGAATCTCATTACGGGCGTGGTGCCGTCAATGTATGTGAGTGTGACGGATGTGAATGTGAAACCGTTTGGATTGTTACGGACGCACACCACGATTACGGATGTGGAGTTATCGACGGATCGGTTGTTGGCTGGCGATATTGCGGGGGCGAAAGCGGCGTTGATTACCCGGGGGGTGAATTTTGATGCGGTATCGCTGGGACGCCCAATGGGGATTACTGATCTGGATATTTCGAATCCGTATGATATTTCGCCGGCGGGCAGCACAGCGTCGGAGGTGAAGCTGACGGGGACGCCGCCGGGGTTCACTGGCCCGGTGACGGTGGTTGCGGAGCTGCGGTTGAAGGGGAAAATGTTTTTGTTGTCGCCGATCACGGTGACGGATCGCAGCAAGCTTCACGACGCCCAGAGCGCAGAGTTATCAGATGATGATATTTTTCGGGCGTTTCGGTGGGAGTTAGACACTACAACGTTGCCGCTGTCGAAGCAGGCGAGTTATGTGGGTGCGGATGGGGGGACAGTATATTTCGAGTCGCAGCAGCGAAATGTGGTGGTAAGCATGGATGATTTAGCACCGGTTTCGGATGATTAACAGGCGCTGTGTGAGTTAGAGTCGAATGTCGAAGAAGCTGAGCCCGAGTTTTATCCAGGAGAGAGGTTTGGCGGGGATTTTCTCTTTGGGAGCGTAAACCTCGATGGCGCCGGGAAGAACGGTGAGAGTGGCCGATTGGTATTCGCCCACGTATTCGCCATCGACTTGGAAGCGTTGGTGGGTGGCGCAATCCAAGGTGACTTCCATGGCATCGTCGAACACAAAAGTGCGTTTTTCCAGCCATTGGGCGATTGGGGCGATCATGTTGGCACCGAGCATTTGGAGGACGGCGAGAATACCAGCGGGGCCGGCAACGCTATTGATTCCGAAAACCCCGAGGCCGACGTCGAAGGAGTTACGAGGGTTGGTGATGACGGGAAGGGGGCCGAGGAAGGTCCAGGGGTTGGTGTTACTGACAATGCAGAAGGGCAGGTTATGGGCGGTTTTAGTGGTGCCGTTTCGATCTTTGCCCCACACATTGATGGTGGGTGGGTATTTGCGGGCGCGGCGCCACGCCCGGTAAGTGACGCGAATGTAGCGCAGGGGTGTGGCGGCGAAACCGCGGCGGCGGGCCCGGTCCATGGTGGCGATAACATCGGCGTCGATACCGAAGCCGGCGTTGACGGCAAACCAGTGGTCCTGCCAAATACCGAGGTCTATGGTGCGTTTGAGGTTATGCGTGAGGGTGTGGGCGAGTGCTTCGGTGGCGTGGATGGGTTCGGGCGGGAAGCCAAGGGCGCGGACGAATACGTTGGCGGAGCCGGTGGGGATAACCGCGAGGGTGGGGATATTGGTGCGGGGGGTGGGTGCTGGTCCTAGGAGCCCGTTGATGACTTCATTGACGGTGCCGTCACCGCCGACGGCGACCACCACGTCGTAATCCTCGTTGGTGATATTGCGGCATAGTTCGGTGGCGTGGCCGGGGTGGTGGGTGAAGTAGGTGGTGAGGTGAAGTCCGGTCACGCCCCGGAGGGTGGGAATGACGTGGCGGAAGAGCTCCGGGGTTTGGGTGGTGGAGTTCGGGTTGGAAATTAGCAGCAATCGCACCTACACAACCATAGTGCGCCGTGCTGCTAGGGTTAAAGGTTATGACTGATAACGTGGTAAATAATGAACCCCATGGGGGGCCAGCTGATGCCCCGGAGATTTCGTTGGGGGGTAGTGATGCGGTGAATTTAGCTGCTGAGCAGTGGAAAGAAACGGCGCATCGGAATATTCCCGGGTTGGGGGATTTACCCATTCCTGACGACACGGCAAACCTGCGGGAGGGTCCCAGTTTGCATGATGGGTTGTTGGCGTTGCTGCCGCTCGTGGGGGTGTGGCGAGGCACCGGCCAGGCGTTGGATCACACGGATCAGGATGCGAAACCGACCCATTTTGGGCAGCAGATTATTTTCGCCCATGATGGCGAGAATTATCTGACCTATTCGTCTCGGGTGTGGAAGCTTGACGACGAGGGGAATCAGGTAGGCCTCGACCACCGGGAGACTGGTTTTTGGCGGATCACCGGCAAAGACGAGATTGAGGTGGTGGTGGCGCATTCGACGGGTGCGGTGGAGATTTTCTATGGGAATCCGCTCAAGGAGCGGGCGTGGGAGATCACGTCGGCATCAACGCTGGTGACCACGACCGGGCCGGAGAATTTAGGCGCGGGCAAACGCCTGTTTGGCCTCATGCCAAATAACAACCTGGGGTGGGTGGACGAACGCCTGGTCGATGGGGAATACCACCCACGCATGTCCGCCGAATTATCACGGGTGATTGGTTAGGTTACTGGTTAATGCGGCATCAATGAGCTCCCGGATCTCCGCCTCGTTGTCGGGGGTTGGGAGTTCTTGGTCGTTGATGCGGGTGACGCGGGCAGCGATACGCACCGAGCTCACAAGCCACACGCTGTCGGCCCGAAGCAGGTCGTCGAGGACGAGCTGTTTTTCTTTGCACCGCCATTTTTGTTCGGTCGCGTATTCGAATAGGGCAGCCTGGGTGGTGCCGGGGAGGATATCGCCACCAGCGGTGGGGGTGCGGATTTTTTTGCCGCGCACGGTGATGACAGTGGAAGTGGCACCCTCTAACACGGTATCGCCGTCGGTATAGATCACATCGTCGAAACCGTGGGCGCGGGCCCAGCGCAGCGCCGCCATGTTGGCGGCATAGTTGAGGGTTTTCGCGCCAACAACGAGCCAGGGGACGGCCTCGGTAGTTTCCGGGGAGTCAATGTGATAGCCGCGGGGGCTGGTCATGACGGCCACGCCATGGTCGCGTTGATGCAGTGCCGTGGGCGACAGGGGTCGGATGGTGAGCCAGGCGCTGGGGATGCCGGTGGTTTCCCGGCCGCGAGTGTACATCCACACGCAGGAGGCGTCGTCGGCAGTGTGGCTGCGCCATTTTTCGGCGGCCATGGTGGTGGCTTTCAACCAGCCATCAATATTGGGTTCGGGTAGGTCGAGGAGTTTTGCGGAGGCAAGGAATCGGGATACGTGCCGGTCGAGGTTGCAGACGCGCCCGTCCCGGAGGAGGAGGGTTTCGAATACGCCGTCGCCGCGGGTGACGGCGGCATCGTCCCAGAAGACGAGGGGAAGATTGGGATTATGGTCACGGACGGAACCGCCAAACGGTTCCACGGCGAAAATGATGGGGGACAATTTTCGCGTACCAGGGGAACTCATAGGTCTGATTATGCCGCGCATGAGGCGCTACGATCGAGTCTGTGACCAATAATTCTTCTTCACCGTTACTGGAAACAGTGCCAGGGGCAACCCCACCCGGCGACACCGACCAACACCCCACCTATATGGGGGTAGCTTGGCATTATGGGAATCCACTCACCGAGCAACGGCATTGTGGCACGGGCGCACTGGTGGACCGTTCGCATCGCACGGTCATTCGGGTGTCGGGCCCGGATGCCGCCACATTCCTGCATAACTTACTTTCCCAAAAACTCGACGATGTTCCCGACGGGTTCAGCGCCAGCGCCCTGAATTTAGATGGTCAGGGCCGGATTCTGCACTACCTGGATGTGACCAAGGTGGGGGACGTGTTTTACCTGGACATCTCGGCGGTGGATGCGGAATCGTTCGTGGATTATTTGCGTGCAATGGTGTTTTGGTCGAAGGTGGAGATTTCCGTCACAGATCTGGGGATTATAAGCATCATTGGCGCCGAGGTGCCGGATGTGGGCGGCGAGTTTTCCCGCCAGCTGCCGTTTGGCGCCTGGGTGCGGCACGACGTGTTTGTGCCCCGGGGCGTGCTTGTCGACGTCGCAAAGCGAATAATCGAACAGGGAATCGAACCGATGGGGCTGATGGCGTACACCGCCGAACGCGTGCGGGCAGGACTGCCGGAACGCAGCCTCGACCTTGACGACAAGTCGATACCGCACGAAGTGCCGGCGCTCATTAACCGGGGTGAGCGCATTGCCGCCGTCCACCTGGACAAGGGCTGCTATCGCGGGCAGGAAACCGTGGCGCGGGTAGAGAACCTCGGGCGGGCACCCCGGCTGCTGACACTCGTGCACCTCGATGGCTCCGCCCCCACCCTACCTACCCCCGGTACCCCCATCGCGATGGGACCGGCGGCGGGCAAACAGCGAACGGTAGGGCGCATTGGAACCGTCATCCACGACCATGAATTCGGGCCCATCGCGCTGGCGCTCCTCAAACGCACCGCCCTCACGTCACAGACGTTGACGGCCGGGGAATCCGCGATCTTGGTGGACCCGGATTTCATTCCGACGGAGGAACAGTCCCACGCCGGCCGGGCCGCAATTAACCGGCTCCGTGGGGGCCAAGCGACGCAATAATCGCGCCATTCATAACCACACCGCATAATTCCGGCCACACTTGGTTCACCTCATAAAAGGGGGACCGGTTTTGGGCCGGTGCTGGGATTTTGCCGGATATTTCTCAAGGTCAACAGCTCGTTGCGGCAAAATTATGTAATTCAGGCTATTGTGTCATACAGGAAAACATACTGTGATGATTTTGAAAGCCCACGGAGCATTTTCATTCCCTAAGGATGCTCCACTTAGTACCAAGGGGGTCATAACCATGGGACGCGGTCGCGCGAAGGCAAAGCAGACCAAGGTTGCACGCCAGCTGAAGTACAACACTCCAACCATGGATCTCGACTCACTCCAGCGCGAACTTGCGGGCAAAGCCCCGAAACGCGCCGAAGCCGAATCCCACCAGGATGACGAGTACGACGAGTACGCAGACGCATACTCCCAATACGCCGACTGGATCAAGGAACAAGAATCCAAGTAATAGTCGCTATCAGCGCTGGTAAAAACCACCGATGGGCACTTTTCTGAGGAGAAGTGTGTCAATCGGTGGTTTTTTATATAACTGGGCCAGGATGTAAGGGGGCGTAAGGGCCAAGCGCAACGCTTCCCTCACCCCCGCCCAGCAAAATGTTTAGTAGCCCGGGTGGTCGCCGGTGAGCTCCACCGTGCCAGGAGCCTGGGGGTCGTCGGCATCTCGAATGGTCCCCAACTCCCACGCATCAATGTGTCGGGCGGTGAGCATGGCCAAGGCCCGATCTCGGTCCTCTGGGGCCACCACAGCCACCATACCCACCCCCATGTTGAAGGTTTTCTCCATCTCCGCCTGCGGCACCTTGCCCACGTTTTGGATCAGGCGGAAAATCGGCCCCGGCACCCACGTGCCGCGGGACAGCTCGGCCACCAGCCCGGTTGGGATGACCCGAGCCAGGTTGCCGGCCAAACCACCACCTGTAACGTGGCAGAAGGTGCGCACCTCACACTCGTCGGCCAACGCCAGGCAGTCCTTGGCGTAAATGCGGGTGGGCTCCAAGAGCTCCTCCCCCAGGGTGCGGTCCAGGTCCTCCACATAAGCGTCGAGAAGCAACCCGGCTTTTTCCAATAACACATACCGCGCTAACGAATACCCGTTCGAATGCAGGCCGGAGGAGGCCATGGCAATGACCACGTCGTCTTTCCGCACCCGATCCGGGCCAAGCAGCTCGTCGGCCTCCACCACACCCACGGCGGTGGCGGACACATCGTACTCCCCTGGCTCCATGACCCCGGGATGCTCCGCGGTTTCCCCACCCAGGAGGGCGCAGCCGGCCTGAACACAGCCCTCGGCAATGCCGGACACGATGTCGGCCACATGCTCGGGCACCACCTTGCCGATAGCAATATAATCCTGCAAGAACAGCGGCTCCGCCCCACACACCACCAGGTCGTCCACGCACATGGCCACCAGGTCGATCCCGATGGTGTCATGTTTATTCATGGCCTGGGCAACCGCTAATTTTGTGCCCACCCCATCGGAGCCGGCAGCCAACAACGGCTGGCGGTAGTTACCCAGGGCAAACAGCCCAGCGAACCCGCCCAAACCGCCCCGAACCTCAGGCCGGGTGGCTTTCTTGGCCAGGGGGGCAAATAATTCCACGGCCCGGTCCCCCGCCTCGATGTCCACCCCCGCGGCAGCGTAGGAGACAGTGGCATCCGACTGTGCAGAATCGGTCATTATTATCCTTTTCCTTCGATCAAAGTAGGCAATATTTCGGCAGCTAATCAATGCTACCGCAGGAACCCCGCTGCAATGCCGACACCAACTCCGCATTAGGATTCCCAGCCGGAAGCCCCAGCGGATATACCCCGTCGAAGCAGGCACAGCAGAGCTCTTCCCGCGACTGCTTCGTGGCCTCCACCATTGACTGCGTCGACACAAACCCCAGCGAATCCGCACCAATGGCGGTGCACACGCTCTGCACCATTTCCGCCTCGTTATCGCTGGTCACGGCGTTAGCGATCAGCTCGCCCGGGCTGGCGAAGTCAATGCCGTAGAAGCAGGGCCATTTCACCGGCGGCGACGCGATACGCACG
>CAJZGD010000067.1 GCA_915275065.1 uncultured Corynebacterium sp.
GACCAGCCGGGCCAGTCGGGAGGAGAGGTGGCCACGCAGGGCGCCCAAACGCTGGCCGCAACGTCGATAGCCGCACCGTCGAAAAGCAAGAGCGGCGGCAAGAAAAAGGTCATCATTGCGGTGGTCGCGGTCGTGGCGCTGCTGGGCGCGGGCGCGGTGGCGTACCGGATGATGGGCACGAAATCCACCGTCACACAGGTGAACACTACGGCGAAAGATTCGGACATTCCGCTGCTAGAACGCTATAGCACCGCAAATCAATTCTTGCCCGAGAAACTACTCAATGTGATGCAGCGATGCGGTGGCAAGGCCGACGAATATAACGATCACCTCACCGTGCCCGTCTACCAGTGTGGTCTCAGCAACGATGATGATGCCCCCAAGATGGATGACAATAAACCCAGCTATATTTATTGGGTGCCCGGCGACCAGTCCGAAACCGCTCACACCGAGCTGAAATCCGGCAAGGTGTTGCGCGCCGACGACGATTCCACCATCCACACGTCACAGTTGCAGGAATCCAGCAGCTCAAAACCAGAGGTGGGGTTGGCCTTCCCCAAGTCCGGCAGTGGGTTTGTGTACATGTATTATCCCGATGATAAATTCACCCTGTATTTTGAGGCCTATGGCCAGCCCAGCAAGACCGAAATCACCGAGTACCTGAAATACCTTGGTGTCATGAGTTAGTAGTACCCTGGTAAAGGAGCCTCCCGAAACTGCGGCAAGCTGCGGCGGATAACACAAGCGATAGTAGTTTCGGGAACATTTTTTTGAGTGAGGGCATTTCACCGTAGACGAGCGCGGGCTCGTGGTCGGTGAAAGGAGGTGACATCATGACACAGTTAAACGATGCTAATAATGATTCAATACTGCCGCCATTAGAAAATTTATTCGGCGATGTGGCGTTAGCGCCACCGGAGTTGGGGTCGATGCTTGATGTGGCATTCGACCTCAATACTTTAGACCCCGGCATTGATATTCCCACCAATGACGTTGATTTAGGGGAGCTCGATAACCCCGCCGGGGATCTGGGGGCGGTATCGGATGATGACCTGGATACTTATCAGACCATTGGCCACGATGATGATAATCTAGGTGAGGAACATAATGGCGGTCAGGAGAGTGTTCACGACGGCGATGACCCCTTCGCGGTCGATACGCACGATCTACATCATGATCTTGATGATCTTGACGATCCAAACCATTTCGGTGGCCTGGACCATTTAGACCATCTCGATCATTCATTCGATGACCTCGACGATGGGGGCGATGATTTGCTTGGAGGGCTGGGACATGATTTCCAATGACCGTGAGACGGAATTGGAGCTCATTCGACTCGCACAAGCGGGCGATCAGCGAGCCTTCAGGCAGCTTATACAAGAAGCGCATTCGCGCATGTGGGCGGTGTGCCTATCCACCACCGGGAACCGGCATGATGCCGAGGACGCCCTGCAAAACGCCCTCACGAGCATTTGGCGCAATATCGGCAAATTCGAGCCGCGCGCAAAATTCTCCACCTGGGCGTACCGCATTGCCTCCAACGCCGCCCTGCATGTGATTCGTTCCCGCCGCGACACCCTCGACGCCGACGCCGGCATGTCCGAGCCCGACAAATATTCGCTTGTCGACGACCAGGTCACCGCGAGCATCGTCATCCGCAGAGCCCTCCAAACCCTCAGCCCGGAATTCAAAGAGGCCATCATCCTGCGGGAATACGCCGGAATGAACTATCAGGAAATCGCGGAACACCAACAGGTGGGGGTTCAGACGGTGAAAAGCCGCCTGAACCGGGCCCGCACCCGGCTGCGGGAAGCCCTAGAGGAAGCCGGGGTGACGCGGGCGTAGGGCGTCGATAAGCCTAGCTGTGCTCCAGGTTACGGACCGGGGTGCGCGGCGTCAGGCGGGTCAGCTGCGTCACATGCTTGGGGGACAGCTCGTCGATGGTCTCCACCTGCAACAACTGCATGGTGCGGCGAACCTGCTCCGCCAGGATCTCAATCGCCCGGGTCACGCCGGCCTCCCCACCAGCCATGAGCCCATACAGGTAGGCGCGGCCAATAAAGGTGAACTTGGCCCCCATGGCCATGGCTGCCACAATATCGGCACCGTGCATAATGCCCGTATCCATGGTGACATCCAGGTCCTTACCAACCTCACGAACCACCTCGGGGAGCAGCCAGAACGGCACCGGCGCCCGGTCCAGCTGGCGGCCACCATGGTTGGACAGGATAATACCGTCCACACCCAGGTCGGCGAGCTTCTTGGAATCCTCCACGTTCTGCACACCCTTGACCACCAGCTTGCCCGGCCACATGGAGCGAATCTCCTCCAGGTCCGAGAACTGGATGCTGGGATCCATGGCAGAGTTCAGCAGCTCACCCACGGTGCCACCGGTGCTGTTCAACGACGCAAACGACAGCGTGGGCGTGGTGAGGAAGTCAACCCACCACCAGGGGCGCGGAATCGCATTCGCCACGGTGCCCAATGAAATCTGCGGCGGAATGGAGAAACCATTGCGCTTATCCCGCAGCCGGGCGCCCGCAATCGGGGTGTCCACAGTGAAGAACAACGTGTCAAAACCGGCCTCGGCGGCGCGTTTCACTAGCCCATAGGAGATTTCCCGCTGCCGCATGACATACAGCTGGAAGAAGTTTCGGCCGTGCGGGTTCGCGGCCTTCACATCCTCAATAGAGGTGGTACCCAAGGTGGACAGGCAGAACGGGATACCGGCCTTCCCGGCGGCGGAAGCGCCGGCCAGCTCGCCCTCGGTCTGCATGAGCCGGGTGAAACCGGTTGGGGCGATACCGAACGGGAGGGAGGACGGGCCGCCGAACACCTCGCAGCTGGTATCCACATTGCTGACATCGTTGAGGATGGATGGGTGGAACTCCACATCCTTGAACGCCTGGCGGGCCCGATTCATCGAGATTTCGTCGTCGGCGGCACCATCCGTGTAGTCAAAGGCGGCCGCCGGGGTGCGACGCTTGGCGATCTTCCGCAGGTCATCAATGGTTTGGGCGTCGCTGAGGCGCGCCCGCTTGAGATTGAGGTCGAGCTTTTTAAACTTAATCAGATCAAAAATTTCGGTTGGATGCGGCAGCTGACGCTGGACTTTAGCCATGAGCTTTCCCTTCGTGACATGGGGTGCGTGCCCCCACGATGGCAGCAATAACACCATGCGGGGTAGCACGCAATGCTATTTACTATTCACCTTACATAAATCAGGAAAAGCTCGCCTAAGTTGCAATAGCTAATGTTAACTGTCCTGGCTTTTCGACGGTTCCGGCCGGTGCGAAGCACCGCGATTCAGGGTCGCTCCCGGAGGGATTCGAGCTGGGCGCCGGCGTAGAGGGCGTCGACAAGCCCGGGGAAGCGGGCATCGAGCTCGGCGCGTCGGAAACTCACCTTGCGGTCGCGGCCCACAACGGTGGTTGTGGTCAGGCCGGCCTCGCGGAAAATCTTCAAATGGTGGGAAACCGTCGATTTATGCAGGTTGAGCTCGTCCGCAATATCAAGGCAGCTCACGGTGCCATTGGTGACGAGCCGGGTGAAAATATAGAGGCGGGCCGGCTCGGCAAGTACATACAAGATTCGGCTGAGCAGCACATCATTGGCATCGGGCTGGGGAAGAATCGCTGGTTCCACACAGCAAGTGTAATACGTCACGCTGCGGTGTTGCCGGCCACGGCTCAACCCTAATAGTTGGATGATCTTGCAACTGTTTGATAGTCATAATATGGTTGGATGTATGTCAAACAATATGCCGTTGCGGATCCTCCTCCCGCTCACCATCGTGACCTTCGCCGTCGGCACCGACACATTCGTGATCGCCGGCCTCCTCCCGGCAATCTCCCAAAAACTCCACGTTTCCCCCACCAACGCCGGACAACTCGTCACCGCCTTCAGCATCACCTTTGCGCTGGCCGCCCCCATACTGGGCGCCATCACTGGCGGCCTCCGGCGCGACACCGCCCTCAAACTTGGACTCATCGGATTCATCATCGGCAACGCCGCCACCGCGCTCGCCCCCACCTTCGGCCTCGCCCTTGCCGCCCGCATACTCACTGCCCTCGGCGCCAGCCTGCTCACCCCCTCCGCCTCCACCATCACCGTCGCCCTCGCCCCCACCGACAAACGCGGCCGCGCCCTCGCCATCGTCATGGGCGGACTCATGTCCGCAACCGCCCTCGGCGTTTCTCTCGGCCTCATCATCGGGCAAGCCAACTGGCGCCACACCATGTGGGCACTCACCGCCCTCGGCGCCGCATCCCTCATCGCGGTCTTCCGGTGGATTCCCCCGGTCACCCTGCCGGCCATCCCCCTCCGCAACCGGCTCCAACCCCTCAAAGACCTGCGGGTTCTCGGCATCATCGCCACCACAATCCTCGTCGTGGGCAGCAATATGCAAATCTACGTGTACACCGGGCTCATTACCGGCGCCGCCGGGACCATGCTCATCATCGGCTTGACGACGTTTGGCGTCTGCACCATCATCGGCAACTTCGCCGCCGGCAAACTCACCGACGCCTACACTCCGCAACTCGCGGTTCTCGTCAGCATCATTGGCCTGGCCCTCAGCCAAACCACCTTCAACCTGGGCGTACACCTCGGCATCATGCTGATCGTCCTCGCCTGCAATGGCTTCTTTGGTGGCATGCTCACCGTGCCGCAACAAGCCCGAATCGTTGCCGAAAACCCAGCTAACGCGCCCTTGCTCATCGCGCTGCTGTCCTCCGCGGTCTATACGGGCTTCGCCCTGGCCGGCGCCGTGGGAAAAATCGTCGTCGACGTCGCGGGGGCGGGTACCATTCCCTGGACCTCAGCCCTCATGCTGCTCATCCCACTCCTACTCACCTTCACCATCAAAACCCCGGCGGTGCCGGCGGCAACAGGGGAGCAAGCGGACTGAAAAATTCAGCGCGTTAATTTTCGAGAAAATAGATTTCAGAAAAAATGATAAATTATATCCATGATGCTCATAAGCCCGTACCGGCGTAAAGCGTTCCTAACTGGGATTAGGAGTGTTCTTGATTTGCAAGGAACGGCAACATATACCCAGATGCGGAAGCTCACGCCTCCGCCGGCAAATCCCCAGCCGGCTGGCCTGATGTTTCTGCGAGCCTCAATGAAAATGAGCAATACCTGGTGCTTCTATCAATAAACAGCACTACCACAACTTTTTCAGCGGGGAAGCAATGGAACAGCTTTAAGCTTCTCCCAGATTGATGATGGACTAGTCGGGGGTCAATGCGGAAAACCGCTCCATCCAATCATCTGCGCTGTTGACAGCCGCGCTGGGCAGTAGCACCCGTGCAATGTGGCAGCGCGCGGCGCAGCGTGGCATGCGGCCTCATGGTGAGGTGGGGGAAATAACTTATTTTGCGGCGAATTTGCCATCAGTGCCGCCGCCATTGTTAACGGGCAATATGGAGTAATTATGCGTCAGCGAAAACAAAACTTATAAAATGGATACCTGTTTGATTAAGGGGGAATTAATGGGGTTAATATTCCAAATAGACCAGCAAATTTGCAGTTATTGCAACACGCCGGATAAAAGACAATACAAAATGATCTCCATATTCCACCCTAGAATAGGTGTAATTTTATTGGGCTCGTCGGAAAAAGATAGCCGAAAGGTTGTTGGAAATATGAAGATAATGGACGTCAATAGTTACTCCCGGTACACGCAGAACGTGCCGTTGCTCACGCCTATACAGTCGGCCTTCGCTCCACCCGAAGATCCCCGGTTTCCCGTTCGGCGATTGAGCTATTTTGATAAGTCCAATTCGGTCATCGTCACCTATTATCTTTGCCTGTTGTCGGTGCTGATTCTTGACTCGGTGAGTCGCACCTTGACGGTGCTACGCACCCCCTATGTGTTCCTGCCATTTCTGGGGGTGGTTATCATCCTCATGTATAAAACAAAATTCGCTAACACTGGTTCGCTTATTATTGGCAATACGGGTATGAATGTGCGGACGAAAGCCAATGAGGGATTCTTTATTAAGTGGGGTGAAGTATCGGAGTTTCGGGTTGTGTGGACTCTGACCGGACGCATGGTGGAATTTGACTATCGAACCGTCATGCCTGGGGATACTTCGCAGGTATACCTTACTCGCCGACTATCGCACACCAGGGAATTTCGGGTAGTAAAGTTAGCAAAACTGCTCAATAGTTATCGGTTTCATTACTCCGTGGGGCATGTAGCATTGTAAGTAGGCTGTATGGCAGAAAGGCATTTTCATGGATGCTACAGACTATCCACCCCGAGAATTTCTTTTCGAACAAAGATTTGCAAAGATTGAGATTATGGTGGGGATCATCCTCTTGCTGGTGGGGGTGTATCAAGCGGTTTCCCTGTATCGTAAGGACATGGTGTTTGCGCTTGCCTCCCTGGTGGCGGGGTGCGTGGCCGCTGGCATATTCTTGATGACGTTTTTCCGGCAGCCACGCCGGCTTATCCTGGATGAGCAGGGGTTACGGGTGAGTTATCCCGCTAAAAAGGTGGATATTATTCCCTGGGATACCATGGGGGAGCTCGTGGTGGTTGATGATGGTGGCGTGCCATGTATTGGTTTTAGTTCCGAGGCGCGTCCCGAGGAATGCCTATGTGTTCCACCTGGCTATCAAACGAACGAATTTGCGATTCTGCTCGATAGTTACCGAAAGTTCTACGCCCCAAGGGGATAATTGTGGGAAACGTCAGTTACCGCTTCTGCCACTGCCCTTAATGGGGTTAAACCTTAGGATGGTACGTGCCCCCCTAAAGTTGCGTGCAATATGATTGGGGTATGTCCGCACAACAACGGCTCAATAGTCAAATTAGTTTTCAGTTCTACACCGGTTCGCGGTTGATGCAGCGAATGTACCGGCCCTATCTTGATGAATGGGGCATTACGTACTCCCAATATTTGGTATTGGAATGTTTATGGGAGGAGGACGGCCAAACCATTGCTGACCTATCAATCCCTTTGGATCTTGACTCGGGAACCCTGTCGCCACTGCTCAAGCGCATGGAAAACGGCGGCTTCGTGCGTCGACAAGCGGATAAAACCGATTATCGACGCGTCCTCTTTTTCCTCACCCAGCGGGGACAAAAACTGCAGGACGAAGCCGTCGTCATGGAGCAGGAAATCGTGAATATGCTCAACTTTACCGATGCCGACCTAAAAGCCATTGGCACGGTCATGGCGAAAATTAATCCAAATGGCAAATTTGCCGACTAATACCTGACGCCTATATGTGCATGTGACGACCTTAGCTTTTCGGCTTATTGGGGTTATCGGATGCGCTGGTGCCACGGCGATTCTTGCCGCCGAGCTTGCCGACGCCGCCGCCCAAGGCCCGCAGCACCGCAGCCTGCTCCACGCTGGTGCCCGTGGTGCGCGCCTGCGCCGCCTCCGCGGGGGTAAAGCCCGCCCCCAGCCACGCCGCCACCTCGGTGCGGGGAATCCCACCATCCCACCAGGTGCGCAGAATGCTGAGCGCATCATAGCCGGCCTTCGCTAATCGGGTGGCCTCACCAGGCTGAATGCCTAACTCGCGATACACCGCCGCCTGGGTGGGGTTAATGCTGGCCTTCGCCCACGGCACCGCGTCCACCCCCTGCCAACCGGTGTCTATAAACATGCGGGCGGCCGCGGCCGGCACCCCGGCCTGCAATAACACCTGCATCGAGGCGCCAGCCGCCGGCGGCAATTGGGAAGGTGCCGCCTCGTGCCGGCCAAACAGTTCTTTCCACCAGATTCGTGGCTGGGGTTTCTCCCCCTTGATATGCCGCGCCAGCGCCTCCGGGGGCGAATATCCTAACTCCCGCCAGTGCACTATATCCTTCGGCGTCATACCGGCCTGCAGTAGATCCGCCACCTCATAGGGGGATATACCGGCCTCCTGCCAGGCGACCGCCTCCTCTGGGGCATAAACCCCGTGGTTACGCCACTGGTCCGCGGCGGCGATTCGAAAACCCTTGCCAATCCACCGGCGGGCCAAGCCGACGCTGAAACCATGGGTCGTCCACTGGTGCAGGCGTTCGGGCGGTAGCTTGGGCGACGAGGGCTGCTGGGGAGGTGGGGTTGAGGCGACCATGGAATGCTCCTTTTTCAGTTGTTGGTTCTCGATGCTATTGATCAATGTTGACGGTGTAAGCCCACCATGGGATGGGGTATGTGCCGGTGGGATCCCGACGCGGGGTTCGGATCACCGCGATGATCACCGGCATCGGTGGTCGACGGTCCGGCCAGGGAGTCTCGCCATCCGTGAGCACAATAATCAGGGTAGGCTGCGGTTTTAGTTTACTAGCTGCAGTGATGCCAGCCCGAATATCCGTCCCACCGCCGCCTGTGAATAATGGCACGTGGCCGGCTCGGATGGTTTGTGGTGGATAGGCAACCACGTCGCAACAAATCACCCGGATTTGCCGCAGGTTGGCGTGCTGGATGATTCCAATAAGCTCCGTCATGATCGTGTTGAGCTGCTGGCCACTCACGCTCCCGGAGGTGTCCACCACCACGGCGATCTCCGGTTTCGGCGCCACCATGGTGGGCAGTATCACCCCGTCGGGTGCGGGCCGGCGGGATGGGCGTCGATAAGAATAATCCACCTGGCCGGCCCCAACACGCAAGCCTTGCCGTATCGTTGCGCGCAGCTTCGCCCGCCAATCTACGGTTGGGCGGAGCTGCTGCTGAGCCCACCGCCGCCACCCACCGGGAACAGCGGTGCGGTTGGCCACCTGCTGCTCAATGTCGTGGGCGATGCGCAACTCTAGCAGGTTCCGCGCCACATCGGACATGGTGTGGGTCCCATCGTCGGCGCCGCCCGTATCCAGGCCGCCATCGGCAATCCCGTCGGCGGCCTGACCACAGTCAATGAGATCCGCGACATGGCTGCCGCCGGTCAGGTGCGCCTCATCCAAGACCTCGATGAGGGATAAATATTCTTCCGCGAGTCGGCCCTCGGGCAGCCCCAGGGCCTGCGGGGATACGACACCCTGCGGTGAGGCGAGGCCCAGGGTCTCCAGGTCGTCGTTGACTTCCGCGTCGGCGGCCTGGTTCCACCTGCGGGCGGCAAGGTGATCGGTTTGCTCGCCGACGACGTGGCGGGACTGGTCGGCATCATGATCGTGGGCGACCGGGGACCGTGCGGCATGGTGGCGGCACAGATGCCCAATATGGTGCAATAACCACCAGCCAAACTCCGGGGTGGGGGTGACAAGCGCCGTACCAGGGTCAATGTGGATGCGCCAGTGGGTGTCCGCCGGAAACGCCCGGAACTCTGGGTCCGGCACCGGCTGCCGAACGCCGCCCAGCCGATCCGCCTGGTTATCCGGCTGCGGTGCCGAAACGTTGGGCTCCAGGATCACCGGCTGGAGGGCGAATAACGCCGAGGTCAGATAGGGCGCGGCATGCGCCGCCCACAGGCGTGCCTGGCGAAACCGGTTCCGTGTTTCGGCCGCCCACACTTCGGCGGCCTCAGCCCCCAAAGGTTTCTTGGGTTCCGCGGGATTGGTCATGGCATGAGTCCGGCCCGCCGCAATATTGGCGCCAACTCCAGCAGCTCGGCGGGCAGCGGCGCGCCCGCGGGACGGTGCTGTGCCAGGGACTGGGCTGCGGTGGCCGCCACGTCCGGGGTGGTGCGGGCCACCCGGGCGATCACCCGCCACGCCCGCCGCCAGGTTTCCCGCGCCGCATCGCTATCGTGTGCGGCAGTTTCCGCCAACTCGGCTTCCTCCAGCTCGGTGACCGCAACAGCAACAACGGCGCTGAGCAGGGCGTATAACCGATCAACCTCTACAGGCAACGCCACCCCATCCGGGTCCCGCAATATTGTCTGCGGGTCGGGCAGGTCAAGATTCTTCAGCCAGGACAAGGCTTCGAACCCGGCGGCTTCCCCCACCGCACCAATGAGCAGGGTAGCGATGACGTCCTCGCCGGCATTATTAGCCCAGCTGGTGGCCACCGCAATGGCCGCCAGCTCCCACGTGCGGGGCGAGGGCCATGCCTGGCCCGCTCGGTCCGGGGAGTCGGGGATGACCGAGACGAGCTGGGGCCGAACCCGCAGAAACGTGCCGATATGTGTTTTCGCCGCGGCGATTTGCGCCGCATTTGGCGAGGTGGCTTTGAGGCTGGTAAACCGGGGAAACCCACTGATAAACCCGGTGGCGATATCGGCGGCGGTGGGCTGCCATTGAAGATGAATGAACCGGTTGGCCAGCGGCGCGGCCAGGTCCCAGCCGTCGGCGGCAACACTGGGTGGGTTAGCAGCGGCGATGATCCGCACATGCGGGGGAAGCCTGAGGTGGCCAACGGTTTTTTCGAGCACAATCCGCAACATGGCGGCCTGCACCGCGGGCGGTGCGGTGGTGAGCTCGTCAAGAAAGAGAATGCCCCGGCCCTGCTTGGCGAGGCGTTTGGCCCAGTGCGGCGGCGCAAACCAGGTAGTGGTCTCGCGCACCACGGGCAGGCCGGTAAAGTCGCTGGGCTCATGAATAGACCCAACAACGACCTCTAACGGGAGGTCCAGATCGTGGGCGAGGGCAGTAATCATGGAAGTCTTCCCGCTGCCCGGCGCGCCCCACAGGAGAATGGGGAGTTTCGCTGCGATAGCAATGGTAAGTGCAGAGTGGAGAGTGATCATTATTTTTCTCGGTACAGCAGCCCACGGCCACCGTACTTTTTGTGCACCGCCTGCTTGGTTACTCCGAGCGCGGCGGCGATCTGCTCCCAGGTCGCGCCCTGGTTCCGGGCGCGGCGCACGAGCATTGTTTCGCGCCGTTCCAATTCAGTGCGGAGCTGTCGGGTGGCTTCGAGGCTGGTCAGTGGGTTGACGTCCCCGGTTGCTTTGGTGAGGTTGATGAGGCTTTCGGAATCCACACCGTCAACTTTAGTTGAAGGCTGCGGTGCATTGGTCCACGCTAAGCCCCATGTCGTCAAGCTTTTCGACGACCTCCGGTTCCTTGAGTCGCAACACGGCGAGCCCCAGGTCGCGGGGAGTGATGTCGGCGGTGGCCTGCGTTGCGACGGTTCGCACCAGGGATTGGGCGTGGGGTGTGAAGCCTATGGGGTGGCGCAGGTTGTCCCAGAAGGTTCGTGGCGTGGGGATGGGCATGGTGGGGTGAAGCTCGGTGCCCACGGCCAGGGCGGCCAGGAGGATATCGAGGTGGTCAGCCTGAGGGACGCCACGGCTGCGGGCGACGAGTCGGGAGGGTTTCAGGGTGTGTTTGGCGG